>USEW01000206.1 GCA_900553845.1 uncultured bacterium | reverse complement strand
TAGAGGAACCACCACTACATGTAATGTTTATTTTAGCAACAACAGAACCTCATAAAATTCCTCAAACTATTCTTTCAAGATGCCAAAGATTTGATTTTAAACAATTGTCAGTTGAAGAAATATCAAAAGAAATTAATCTTATTTGTGAAAAAGAAAATATAAAAATAGAAAATGATGCTATTGTGGCAATAGCTGAAAGTGCCGAAGGTGGAATGCGAGATGCCTTAAGAATTTTAGATCAAGCATGTGTATATTCTAATGATACTATTACCGTTGAAGATGTTGATTGTGTTACAGGTAGAATTTCTAATTATAAATTAATTGATTTAGTGAAAAATCTAAAAGAAAAAAATGCCGCAGAAGCAATAAAAATTGTAGGCGATTTAATTAATAGTGGTAAAGAAGTAAGTAGAATTGTAAGTGGAACTATTCAATTCTGCCGAGATATCTTATTATATAAAAATGATATTGATACAAAAAATTCAAAAAATATATATAAAAGTGATAGCTTTAAAGAATTAGTTGATGAATTAAGTGAATCAGAATTGTTTTATTATATCGATGTTTTAGTTGACATTCAAAATAAAATTAGATTTACTAACTCTCAAAAAATATATTTTGAGGTAGGACTTTTAAAAATTGTTAATTCTGCCGAAGAAGATATCGATATTTTAGGTAGAATTCATAAATTAGAAACAACCGCAAATGAAAAAAACGGTCTTTCAACATATGTACCAAATGGCGAAATTGAAAATAGATTAAACAATATAGATAACAAAATTAGAAAAGTAACATCTGATTTAGAAAAAGCTGATTTAGACAACTTTAAAGAAAAAATAGAATCTAAAATGGAAATGATTGAAGATGTTGCATCTAAAGGTGCTACAATCGATACAGATATAAGTCAAAAATTTGACAGTATAGAAGATAAAATCCGTTTGTTAAGTATTGATACGAAAGGTGCTCATGCTGATGAAATAAAAGCTCTTTCTGAAAAATTATTAGAATTAGAAAATAAAATAACTAGTCAACCAATAAATAATGAAACATTAAATGGTGAAAAAACTCAAGAAAATAAAGCTGAATTAGAAGAGATCAAAAAGAAAATAGCAGACCTAGAAGATTTCGTTTTATCTAGCGGCACATCGCAAAAAAATGAAAATAGTGACGAAGAAATAAAAAATAGGATTTTAGAAATAGAAAAGCGCTTAAATGATGTAACAGTAAATAATATTAAAAGTAACAATACACCGAGCGAAAATATATTAGAATTATCAAAATATTTTGAATTAAGACTACAATCAATTGAAGAATTTTCTGAAAAATTGGCTCATGAAATATCAAATTTAGCATTAAAATTTAAAGAAACATATATTACTAATGAGGAATTTAATAAAGAAATAGCTGAATTAAAAGAAAATTACGCGGTTTTAGTACAAACAATTCACAATGTTAAAGAACAAAATGTTGCAAGTGATTCAATTCAAGATGTATTAGTTCTTAAAGAAAAAGTAGAATTATTAGTACAACAAATAGAAAATGTAAAAGAAAAAACATTTAACTTCGATAGTGCTCTAGCTGAATTAAAGGAAAACAAACAGTCCGTAGCCGCTTTAGAGTCAATTCAAAACAAGGACTTAAATGAATTGAAAAACGAATTTGTTGTTATAAAAGGGCAAATAGAAGATTTAACTACAAAAATGGCTACTAAAGAAGTTCACAAACCAGAAATTTTACCAGCTAAGCCTACCAAAGAAGTAGTAGTTGATATGCCTAAAGAACCAATTGTTACAAATCCTGAACCAAAAATTATTGAAACTAATGAAACTAAAACAGTAAAAACAGTTAAAAATGTGTATGATATTCGTATAGTAGAAAGAATATTACAAGATTCTTGGGGAATAGAATGTCGAGAAGAAAAAATTAGATTAATTAATAGTTGGAAAAAACTAGAAGATAAAGTGGGATATGTATTAGCGCCAGTTGCTAAAATACTTCATGATGGTAAACTTG
>USEW01000205.1 GCA_900553845.1 uncultured bacterium | reverse complement strand
AACATTATCAATTCTTTGAGATAGTTTTTGTTCAAGCAGTTTAATTTTTGTGTCAATTTTTTCGTCTAACTCTTTGTGAACGTTGTCAATTTTTTGAGTATTTTTTTCTATTTTACAATCTAGTCTATTATAAAGGAACCACAACATTATCCCAATAGCAACAAGTTGTGCAGGGTTAATTA
The DNA here is from genome assembly GCA_900553845.1 of uncultured bacterium. Taxonomy (GTDB): domain Bacteria; phylum Cyanobacteriota; class Vampirovibrionia; order Gastranaerophilales; family Gastranaerophilaceae; genus UMGS1477. The sequence continues at coordinate 1,897 of USEW01000205.1, read as the reverse complement.
GTTCAATTAGTTTAAGAATATATTCCATGATAAAACCTCTTTATATTAATTTTAACATAAATTATATAAATATTCAACCTGGATTGTTATTATATAAACAATTAATTATTACAACTTGAAATAATTTGTTTAGCCATATCATCAAGTTTTTCATAGTCAACATCCTGTGGCAAACCTTTAACAATAACCTCGCCAAGTTTATTTGGTTTTATTGTTGTAATTAGTTTATCATAAGTGCCACCAAGTACGCCCCCCCAGCCATAGGAGCCTATTACACCATAGGATTTTATTTTTGGACGAAGAGTGTTAACTAAAACAGCCCCAATCAAAGCAAAGGGATGAGGCGCAGCAAGGACCATAGGTGAAGCAAAAATTACGGAACAAGCATCAACTAAATCCGATGCAAAAGCACAGGTATCAGCATCCACCATATCATATTCTTTCACTTTAAAGCCTTCTTTTTCAACTTTTTCTTTTAAATAATCCACCATTAACTTTGTACTTCCATACATTGAAACATAGGAAATAACAACAAGTTTTTCTGTTTCATCACTTGTCCATTTTTTGTATAAATCTAAAATAAATTTTGGATTGTCATAAACCGGTCCGTGACTTGGAAGTACCATTTTTGGATTTAATTCAATAACGTAATCAGTATATTGAGCTGCAAATTTACGAAACGGCATCATTATTTCAGCATAATATTTCTTTGCACAGCTTATTAAATTATCAGAATAGTCAGCAAAAATGTTATCACAAGTTGTATTATGCGCACCTAAAAAATCACAGGTAAATAAAATGTTATCTTCAACAAGGTAAGTGAACATAGTGTCGGGCCAATGAACAAAAGGCGCAAATTTAAACTTTAATGTTTTGTTGCCCAATGATAACTCTTCGCCGTCTTCAATAATTTTTATTCTATCATTTGGGATATTTAACATAGACATAATGTTTTCAGCAACTTTTTTATTGGTTACAACAATTGCATTAGGAAATTGTTCTAAAACCTTACCAATTGAGCCTGTATGGTCTTGCTCACCATGGTTTGCAATTATATAATCAACATTAACGTTATTGTCAATAAGTCGTTTTAAATACTCATTGGCTTTTTTAAAATAAACGGTTTCGATAATAGCTGTTTTTTTGTCGCCTTTAACTACATAACTATTATAAGTTGTACCTTCGGATAGAGGCATAAGTTCATCGAATATTTTACGTTCTTTATCATATGAACCGATATAATATACATTGTCTATTATTTTTTGCATAATTCCCAAATCTCTCTTTTAATAAACTACAAAACTTTAATATTATTCATCAATTTCTTCAAAATGTTCTTTGCCTACACCACAAATTGGGCAAACATAATCCTCGGGTAATTCCTCAAATTTAATACCCTCAGATGCTTCATCATAAACATACAAGCACACGTCACATTGATATTTTTTCATAATTTTATGTCTCCTATTAGTTATATCTCTTTACAATTATTGCATATTCCTTTTAACAAAAGGTCAAAACTTTTAACATTATGATTATTTATTTTATCATTAATATAACTCAAAAGTTCTAAATTTACATCATACACCCGTCGGCATTTTTCGCAAATAAAATGGTAATGTTCGTGAGTATTGTGGTCAAATCTGTCGCTTGCATCAAGCCCCTGGATTTTTTTTATTATGTTATTTTCAGCTAACTTATTTAAGTTTCGATAAACAGTAGCAAGCGAAATGTTAGGATGATTAGGTTTTAACTGTAAATAAACTTCCTCAGCCGTAGGATGTATTGGGTTGGCTTTTAATTTTTCGTATATTATTTCTCGCTGTTTTGAATATTTCATTTTTTAAATTAAACTGATAACAATTATCATTATTATACAATAAAATTATAATGTCAA
>USEW01000204.1 GCA_900553845.1 uncultured bacterium | reverse complement strand
ATGAAATTTTGAAAAATATGATTTTAAATTATTAAAAAATTTATATTCATTAATGTTTATTTTTGAAATAATATTTTGCGATTTTTGGCTCTCTTTTAAAACTTCAAGTTTTGCTAAAACTTGTTTTTGTTCATCATACAGAAATTGTATTTGGTTTTGGTTTTTTGTTTGGTTTGCTATTTTAATTTTTTCATTAATATTTTCCAAAAATATTTCAAGCCGCAAGATTCTTTCATCTATATTTAAAGATTCATCATCAAGTTTAATAAAAAAGGCCGCATCTAATATTAAATTATCATAAGAATTTAGGCGTTTTAAATTAATATTTCCAATAGGAACTTCTTCAGATTTTTCATTTATATTATCGTTTAAAATAGTATTGTTTGTAGTATTTTGTTTATTTGTACCGTTTGTAAAAATATTGGAGTTGTTATTTGATTTCAAATTAAAAATGTTTTTTTCATCATCAATATCGACATTTAATTCATTAAAATTTAAATGACTGCTTGTTGCTTTAAAGAAAATATTTTCATCTTTATTATTGCTCATATATATATTATGATAAAACAAAATCCAAAAATAACCATATAAAAAATGTATTTTGACTTGACTCATAAATAAAGAAGCAAGTATAATAAATCTTGAAAATAAATTTAGTATTTAATAGTAAAAGAGGGTTATTAATTTATGAAACATTTAAGAAAGAAATTGATTGCTTCAAGTGTATTGATGTCAACATTGTTAGTTCCAGCCTCTGTTGTTGCAAAGCAGTGTGATAACAATATGGTTGAATCTTATGCACATCCAACAATGTTTAATTCACAAGTATTGGAAACTGCAACTGATGATGCAACTTATGTTACAGGTGCAAAATGTATTAAAACATCTTTAAACAAAGTAAATGTACTTTCAAAAGAAAATGTTTTAGTTGAAACATGGGCTAAAAATGTTTTAAATATTATCAAAGAAAATCAAACATATACTTCTGATTTTAATTGTAAATTGCCTGTTTTACGTTCAGAATTGGCTGTAATATTATCAGAAGGATTTAACTTAGGAACTTCCAATTGTTCAAATTGTACTAAATATTCAGATGTATCATCATCATACTGGGCAAAAGATTGGATATGTCGTGCATTATCAAGCGGTGTAATGATAGGTTATCCTGATAATACATTTAAACCTGACCAGTATGTTACAAAAGCTGAAGTTTTTGCAACTATAGCACAATTAATTAATGTACCGTATAATTCTTCAACATTAATTTCATTTAACGGAAAAAGTATTGAATATATTCCACAATGGGCAACAAATGCAACTCGTGAAGTGGTATGTTCAAAATTGTTAAATAATTTGCCTGATGCAAATAAAATAAATACAAATGAATACTTAAGCAAAGAACAAGTCGCTCATTTGGTTGGAGAATTGAGACATAATTGGGCAACTATTAACTCTATTGGTAAAGACATAAATGCTCCAACAGGTATTAAAAATTATAATCCAACTTGTTTAAAAATAAAAGTTACAGATAGACTTTCTGCACGTACATCAAATGTTGGTGAAAAATTTACAGCAGTAACTACAAATTGTATTAATATCGCAGGACAAAATTTTGCCGAAGGCTCAAAGGTAAAAGGACAGGTTGTTGAAGTTAGTCGACCAGGTGTAGGTTGTAGTGGTTATATAAAGGTTAAATTCTTAAATATAACTGATGAAAACGGAAATTGCGTTAATTTTCCTGAAACGTTATCAAAAGCACAGGTTGATTGCTTAAAAAATCCAAATTTTATAGCAAGATTGTTAGGTGCGCCATTTAGTGCTGCAGGTCGTGTAGCAGGTGTAGCAGGCAGAACAGCTTCATCTGGTGCCAATGTAGTTGCTAATACTGTTGAACAGTTTGGTGGAAATGTTTCTGACACATTTGTGGATTTGGCTAGTTTACAACCAACAGCTTCAGTTAAAAAACTTGGTAATGGTTTTTTATCTTTAGGTAAAGGTGTTGTAAATATAGTTAAGTTAGCTGCTTCAGGAACTTTTGGAGTAATCTATGAATTTGCTGATGAAGTTCGCTATTTGATTGTTCCTTCATACACAAATGATTCAAGTATTAATCCAAATGAAGAAATGACTATTATATTTTAATTAATAGAATAATTAAAAATATATAATAAAAAAGACTTAA
>USEW01000203.1 GCA_900553845.1 uncultured bacterium | reverse complement strand
ATTTCTGGAATTAATTTCAAGGATTCACAAAGTAATGCAGGAAAATTAAGCGATGAAAAAATGGGTTCTGAAGCTCAGTATTTTGCGCAGAATGAGGACGAAGAAGAAAACATTGAACAGCCTGAACAAAAACAACCCTATGTAGACAGAAGTGCGCAATTAAATGCTTCATTGAATTCCCTGGCAATGATGAATGTTATAAAAGTATTAAAAAAAGATAAAAATAAAGAAAAATATATAAGAGAATTCGATTTGAGAAAGGAAGAAGTAAAAAGTGTTGAAAGTGATGAAGAATAATTTAAAAAGAACTTTGTTGTCTTTTTTCATTTGTTTTGTAAGTTCGTTATTTATAAGTGTATACGCGTTTAATGATATAGATAAAACGCATTGGGCTTATAATTATGTAAACCAACTTGAAAGTGATGGTGTAGTTGTTGGATATCCTGATGGTAATTATCGTCCTGAACAGTTCGTTACACGTGCTGAGTTTGCAACAATGGTTGTAAAAGCTTTAAAACAAGGTAATTATGAAGTTAGTGAAACAACAGATTTTTCTGATTTGGATGAAAATTTTTGGGGATATGATAATATACAAAGAGCTGTGTATTTAGATGTTATGAAAGGCTTACCAAATGGTACTTTCTTGCCTCAAGACCATGTATCAAAAGCACAAGCAATAGCAATTGTTGTAAGCTCTTTGAAAACAGATGACATGACAGAAAGTGAAGCTAAAAGTGTATTAAATAATTCTTATTCTGATGTTGAAAATGTAGAAAGCTGGGCTTTAATTCCCGCTGGAAAAGCTAAAAATATGGGACTTATTGTTGATGTGCCTGGATTTGATGGAAAATTAGCACTTAATGAAAATGCTACTCGAGCTGAATTGGCTGCTTATTTATCTAATATGATAGAATGGACAAAAAGAATACCAAATGAAAAAATTGAAGAAACCATGAAGCGTCGAGCTGATGACGGCTATATTGTTCAAGGTGTTCAATATGATGGTATATACGCAATTATCCCCAAAGGCACTTTGTTGCCTGTTGCAATGAACCAAAAAGTTTCTACACAAACATTTAAAAATACACAGGAACTTGGCGGCTATTTACCTCAAAATATAATAAGTGAAGACTATTATCTTTTACTTGATGTAAATTCTCAAATATATGGTCAATCACTTCAAGTTAAAAGGGCATGGTTATTTATAAGAAATGGAAAACTTGTGATTGAAACACGTAATATAAGAACTCCAATACCTCAAGTTTCATATTTTTGGGCATTATCAGAACAATATCCTAGTTATAAATCAAGTTTTACTGAATTTTTAAGAAAAATCTTCAAAGGAGCTAAAATAGAAGTTCAAAAAGATGAAGTTATAAATGTTAAACTTTTGGAAGATATTCGTATTGATTTAACTACTGGTAAAATTGTTCATTATTAATAAATAAAAAAATATACACAAGGCATAAAGAGATGTAATTTTTACATCTCTTTTTATTTATATCTATTTTCTAAATTAGTTTCAAATTCTTTAAGTGTTTTATCCCCTACAAGTTTTTCCAAGGAGCTTCTTTTTAATACAAAATCTGATTTAGCTTTTTCATAATTGTCGCAAGCTGTTTTATAATAAGCATCAGCTATTAATATATGAGACTTATCATTTAAATTTACAGCATAATTATATCGTTTATTGCGATATTCAAGTGTCGAATTTGAAAGTTTTAGTTGATTATAGGCCCCCATATATTCAAAATAATTTTTAGCCAGCTTTTTTTGAAGTTCATCAATTTTTCTCATTAAGACAATCATATCAGCGTCAGTAACTTTAGTATATTTATAGTTTAAATCATTATCAGTAACACTTAGCTGTCCAAGTAAAGCACCTGACGCTATTGCAGCTGTTGAAATAAAAGGATCTCCCAGACCCATTCCAGCTATTGAGGTAAAACTTGCAAGCGGTTTTATTATTTTTTTTACCATAGTGTCATCTTGCTTTCCTCCATCAGGATTTGAAAGTTTATAAATAGCATATTTTATTGATTCGCTTAAAGATGCAGCACCATTCCACAATAACTGTAAATCACTTGTGATATCTGATTGGTTATCCTCAAAATCATAAGTAATTTCATTTGATATATTTTTTAATGATAGTTTTGTCCAATCAATTTGACTGCTTCTTGTGATTTTTCCATGCAATTCTTTTAGTTTTGTATTTTCAATTTTTTTATAACGACTTTCAATTTTGTCATTTGTACCATTATACTTACAAACAAAATTTAGTTTATCATTAT
>USEW01000202.1 GCA_900553845.1 uncultured bacterium | reverse complement strand
TCCCAATAATACCAGGCATTTTACCAATTACAAGTTTTAATCAGACATATAAAATGACTCAAATGTGTCATGCATCAATCCCCCAAAAATTATTCCAAAAACTTGAAAAATATCAAAACGAAAAACAAGCAGTATTTGAAATAGGATATGAACATGCTTGTACTCAAATTAAAGAGCTTATTAATTTTGGAATTGGGGAAGTTCACTTTTATACATTAAACAAAGCAAAATCTACTCAAAATATTTTAATAGAGTGTTTATAATGTTAAAATATTTAACATTGTGTACTATTTTATAAAATTTTGAGTTAAAATATATATATAAATATTTATAGATTAAAGGAGGGTCATCCCATGTGGGATTATTCTGAAAAAGTAATGGAGCATTATCGCAACCCAAAAAATGTTGGAGAAATTGAAAACCCAACAGTAATTGGAGAAGCAGGGTCACTTGTTTGTGGTGATATGCTAAAATTATATTTGAAAATTAATGATGATAATATTATTGAAGATGCAAAATTCCAAACGTTTGGCTGTGGATCAGCTGTTGCAAGTTCAAGTATTTTAACCGAAATGATTATTGGTAAAACTATTGATGAAGTAAAAAAAATAACAAATAAGGATATAGCAAACGAATTAGGTGGATTACCACCTCAAAAAATGCATTGCTCCGTTATGGGACAAGAGGCATTGGAAGATGCTTTAAAAAAATTATCAGGCGAAGTTGAAAAAACATCAAATGACAATTCTGATGATAAAATTATATGTCAATGCTTTAATATAAGTGAAAAATTACTACGCAAAGAAATTAAAGAAAATAATTTAAAAACGGTTGATGATGTAACAAACTATGTAAAAGCAGGCGGTGCGTGCGGACATTGCAGAAACGCTATTGAGGGTATTTTAAATGAAGAATTAGCTTCTCAAAAAGAGTTAGAGGAAGCTTCAAAATTAAATCCAACTCAAAAAATATTAAAAATAAATAACGTCATTGAAACAAGCATTGTGCCTACTTTACAAAAAGACGGCGGAGACATTGAGTTTCTCGATTATGATTATCAAAATAATATTGTGACAGTAAAATTAAAAGGACGTTGCAGTGCTTGCAAAAATGCACTTTTAACGTTAAAAAATTTAGTTGAAACAACATTAAGAGAACATGTTGACAAAAATATTCAAGTTAAACAAGCATAAAAGTTAGAAAAAAGTGTGTAATAATTATGGAAAAAATAGTTTATTTAGATAATAATGCAACAACAAAAGTTGATGAAAAAGTAGTTGAAAAAATGTTACCATATTTTTGTGAGGAATATGGTAACCCGTCTTCAACATATACTTTTGGCGGGGATGTTCAATATAAAATAATAGAAGCACGAGAAACATTGAAAGATTTTATTGGTGCAAACCGTGTAAATGAAATTATTTTCACATCCTGTGGTACGGAAAGTGCTAATACTGCAATTAAAGGTGTATTGACAGCAAATAAGACAAAAAAACATATAATCACAACAAAAGTTGAACACGCTTGTGTTCTCACTTTATATAAAAATCTTGAAACTCAATTTGGTTATAAAGTTGATTATCTTGATGTAAACTCAGATGGCTCACTTGATTTAACCCCGCTTGAAAATATGGTGAATGACCAAACAGCACTTGTAAGTTGTATGGCGGCAAACAATGAAACAGGTGTAATCTTTCCTTATGAAAAACTTGCTGAAATTGTAAAAACAAAAAATCCAAATACAAAAGTTTTTGTTGATGCAGTTCAAGCAGCTGGTAAAATAAAACTTGATGTAAAAAATACACAAGTAGATTTAATGGGTATTTCTGGTCATAAAATCCACGCCCCAAAAGGAATTGGAGCTTTATATATAAAAAGCGGCACATTGCTTTCTCCTCTTCTAATAGGCGGTCATCAAGAAGGCGGAAAACGAGCCGGAACTGAAAATGTTCCATACATAATAGGTTTAGCTGAAGCCGCAAAACTTGCAAATGATAATTTAGGTGATGAGTCAACAAGAGTTAAACAACTGAGGGATCACTTAGAAGCAAATATATTAAAGAATATATTTAACTCACGATTAAATACAAATGTATCAAATCGTGTACCAAATACTACTAATATTGGTTTTGAATACGTTGAAGGTGAGCTTATATTGCTTCACTTAAGCGATTTAGGAATTTGCGCAAGTTCAGGAAGCGCCTGCACAAGCGGAAGTCTCGATGCAAGTCATGTTTTAAAAGCTATGGGTGTGCCTTTTACTTGTTTACATGGCAGCATTAGATTTAGTTTAAGCCGATTTACAACA
>USEW01000201.1 GCA_900553845.1 uncultured bacterium | reverse complement strand
GAAACAAAAGAAGAAAAAAAATCTTTAACTCCGGTTATAACTTGTAGCTCTTCAGCCGTTGAAACAAAAGAAGAAAAAAAATCTTCAACTCCGGTTATAACTTGTAGCTCTTCAGTTGTTGAAACAAAAGAAGAAAAAGATACCAGCAAATCTAATGAAGTAAGTGTTATCAAGGCAAAAGAAATAAAATTCACTTCGCCATTAAGCTATCAGCCAAAAGAATTCATTGGTGCAATTTGGGAAGATTTTGAAAAAGCATTTGCTAGCGGCAATATCGATGATATAAAAAAATTTCTAATGCAGCCAAAAGTGGTGAATCGACTTGCTGCAAATAGAAATTCTAAAATGAAGACATTTATCAACCAATATGCTGAAAACAAATTTCAAACCTTCGTTGACGACCTTTATGACGTAAAGAATAGAGTTTTGTTCAATAGTAATTTCTTGCTAAGCTTCAGAGCTAGAACTTTGGGCTTTGGAGCTAACGAAAAACCAAAGTTGACATATGAGACAATGAAAGAATCCCAACTTGGTAGTTATACTTATCAAAATAACACAATTACTCTAAATAAGAATTTTGATTTTGATAACAACAAGATTAAGCAGAATCAAGAATCTTATAAAAAAATTAAAAATAAAAACGCTACAATACTTCATGAACTTACTCATGCTAAACAACATGCCGAACTTGCAAAATATTTTGACTTTAATGACAATGGCAGATTAGAAAAGGTTAAATCTGACGCAAATTTCAATTCAATCGTGAAAGATGAAGATAAAATAATGTTTTTGTCAACTTTATTATCACAATTGCAATATGATTATACCTTCACTAATACATGCGACCCAACTAACACAATTCAATTGTGTGATTACGAAAATTTAAATCACGAAGTTGAAGCGAGAGCTTATGAACAAGCATATAATAATTATATTTATAATCACCATGGTATATGATAAGAATCTTGTTAAATTTTTTAAATAATGATAAAATATATTTGCATTATTTTATTTAATAAGGGTCAAATGTTATGAAACTATCTCAAAAAATACCTGTTTTAATACTTTCAATAATTGGTATTGCGTTAACCATAAAACTTGGAATAATATATTGGGATGTGAATTTTAATGATTATGCACTCCCAAGTTTTTGTTCGGTAAATGATTATATTGACTGTGATGGAGTTGCAAAAACTACACATTCGCAAGCTTTTGGTATCCCACTTTGGGCGTGGGGGCTTTTCTTTTATCTATTTGTAATAATGTTGTGTTTTGTTGATAAACTTAAAAATTACAAATTTTTAAAATTTTTGGAAGTATTTAAAACTCCAAATGCGTATATTTATTCACTTGGCTTGTTGGCTTTTATTATTTCAATGACTTTAGCGTTTATTTCAATATATGAAATAAAGAAGATATGTATACTTTGCTTTGCAACGTATTTTATAAACTTTCTTATTGCAATTTTTGCGCGCACACCAGGTAGTCGTGTTTTTGGCGATATAAAAACAAGCGTTGTTGACTTTATTGATGCTATTAAGATAAAAAAATACATGATTGCTTTTTTATCCGTCGCTTTATTGGGTATTGGCTTTTTAATATTCACAACAAAAACGTTAATTTTGGTACCAAACGTTAAAAAAATAAAATCAATAGAATCATTTAAAAACGTAAAAGGAAACCCTTACAATGTTGGTGGTAATGTATTAGGCGATCCAAATGCTCAAGTTGTAATCCACGAATATACAGATTTTGAATGCCCGCACTGTAGCATATTAAACATTATGCTTCAGCGTGTTGTATCGGAACTTGATAATGTAAAAGTAGTCCACCACAATTTTCCACTTGATACCCATTGTAATTCAAAAATAGGTGTGTCAATTCATGAAAATTCATGTTTTATAGCAAAATATGCAATAGCTGCTGAATTTCAGGGTAAATATTGGAATTTTAATAACTATTTATTTGAATATAAACCAAATAATGAAAAAGATATTCTTCATTATGCTAAACAAGCAGGGCTTGATACTCAAAAACTAAAAGAGGATGCAACTTCAGATAAAGTGGCAAAAAAACTTGAGAAGTCAATAGATGAAGCATATAACCTCAAAATCATAGGCACTCCTAGTATTATAATAAATTCAAAAGTTTATACTGGTATTATGCCATATTATGAGCTTAAAGAACTATTGATTAAAAGCGGAGCAAAAGAGAAAAAATAGATTATAAATATTATGAGCTGCCACATTCAGGACATGGGCTTCAGAATGATGATAGGATTTCGGAACAATGGATGGAATCAATTGATGAATATTTGAATAAGTATATGCCGGTGAATTGATATGAAAAAGAAAGATATCATATTTTTGTTTGTGATAGTAATTATCGCCATTATATTAGGAGCAGTATGTGGCAAATTATTATTGGATAAT
>USEW01000200.1 GCA_900553845.1 uncultured bacterium | reverse complement strand
CAGGCAATGCAAATGAATTATTGTATATTGCCTTTTTATTTTTAACCTCAGGTGCTATTTTAAATTTATCGGAAAGAATAATATACGGTCGTGTTGATGATTTTATAAAATTACCTTTTATAAACTTTCCTGTATTTAACTATTATGACCTAATGATAACTTTTGGTGTATTTTTATTAATTATCAAAATATTAAAGAAATAAATATGAACGAATATAAAATTAATGACGAAAACTCAAATAAAAGACTTGACGTATTTTTAAACGAAATATACACCCTCTTGTCACGTTCAAATATCCAAAAAAATATAAAAAACGGCATGGTTTTAGTAAATAATAAAATTGAAAAAAATTCATATAAATTAAAGCTAGGCGACAAAATTCAATTTTGTGACCTATACAATGAAGATATAAAAATAGAACCACAAAATATAAAACTTGATATAAGATATGAAGATGATGACTTATTAGTAGTAAATAAACCTAAAAATATGTTAACACATCCAACATCAAATGAAAAAAAAGACACACTTGTAAATGCTTTATTATATTATTATGGAGAAAAAGGTCTTTGTGATTGTAATAATGACAAAGACCGTCCAGGAATTGTTCATAGGCTTGATAGAAACACTTCAGGATTATTACTAATTGCAAAAAACAATAAAGCATACGAAGTTTTAACAAAACAAATAAAGGATAAAACTGCTATACGAAAATATAAAGCTATTGTTGAAGGTATTGTTGAAAATGATTTTGGTGAAATTAAAACATTGTTTGGACGTGATATAATACACAAAGAAAAAATGGCTGTACTTGAGCATAAAGGCAAAGAAGCTTATACCAAATATAGAGTGATTGAAAGATTTAATAATTATACGTTTATTGAGTTTGAACTAAAAACAGGACGAACCCACCAAATTCGTGTACATTCAAAATATATAAATCATCCAATTGTTAATGACAGTTTATACGGTGCAAAAAAGTTTAAGGTAAAAACAACAGAACAGGTACTTCAAGCATATAGTTTAAGTTTTACAACACTGAATAATGAAGATAAATCAATATTAATTAGTGAAGATGAAGATTTATTAAAAGTTTTAAGATACTTAAGGAGTAAAAAATGAAAAAATATTTGTATTTATTTATTTGTTTAACAACATTATTGGCAATAATATTTCTTATGATTCTGTTGCCTGATATAAATTTTAAAATCTATACACCATATATAAACAAATCATTAACTTTTAACCTGAGTCAATATTCATTATTGTTATTTGCCTTGAGTTATGTAAGTGCATTATTTTTTAGTATGTTGTATTTATTAAAACGTAATTCACTAATTAGTTCCTACGAAAAGCGTTATGAAAAAATGAGTGTAAACAAAGACGAAAGTGAACATCAAATAAGAATACTTGAAAATAAAGTTAAAACACTTGAAGCAGCACTGAAACAGGCACTTAACAAAAACAAATAAATGATTGACAATTCGGTATGATTGTAGTTTCATGGATATGTACTTCCATACATGAAAAATTAATTTAAGATAAAAACTAAAGGAGAAATTATGCCAACAATAGCGCAATTAGTGCGAAAAGAACGTAAAAAGTTAACAGATAAAACAAAATCACCTGCATTGGTAAATTGTCCTCAACGTCGTGGTGTTTGTACACGTGTTTATACAACAACACCTAAAAAACCAAACTCGGCATTAAGAAAAGTTGCTCGTGTACGCTTAACAAACGGTTTTGAAGTTACATCGTATATTCCAGGCATTGGACATAATCTGCAAGAACACAGTGTTGTATTAATTCGTGGAGGTCGTGTTAAAGACCTACCTGGTGTTCGTTATCATATTATCCGCGGGACACTTGATACTGCTGGTGTTCAAAAACGTTCTCAAGCACGTTCAAAATATGGTACTAAAAAAGAAAAAGCTAAAAAATAATTAAGATAATAAAGGAAAGGTTTAAATAAATGTCAAGACGTAGCAAGCCTGCAAAAAGAGTTCCTCAAGCGGATCCTATATATAATAGCGTTGATGTTGCAAAATTTATAAACCGTTTGATGAGACGAGGCAAAAAATCATTAGCACAAAATATCTTTTATTCTACAATGGAACGAATAAAAGAAAAAACAAATGAAGATTCTCAAGAAATATTTCAAAAAGCATTAAAAAATGTTATACCATTACTAGAAGTAAAAGCAAGACGTATTGGTGGTTCTACTTATCAAGTTCCAATGGAAGTTAAAGCAGACCGAGGCATGGCTTTAGGTTCAAGTTGGTTAATATTGTCAGCTAAGAAAAGAAGCGGTAAATCAATGGTTGAAAAACTTTCAAACGAAATTATTGATGCTGCAAACGGTTCTGGTGCTTCTGTAAAAAAACGGGAAGATACACACAAAATGGCTGAAGCAAACAAAGCATTTGCTCATTATCGTTATT
>USEW01000199.1 GCA_900553845.1 uncultured bacterium | reverse complement strand
ACTTTTTTATTATTTTTTTTACTTATGATAAAATAAAAATATGCAAAAATAAAGGAAGGTGATATAGTATTATGACAAATTTATTAGACAAAATTATGAAACCACAAGCAATTGCAGTAATTGGAGCATCAACAAAACCCAAAACAATAGGTTCGGAGATAATGCAGCGATTACGTGATTATAAGTTTAACGGCAAAGTATACCCCGTTAACCCCAAAGGTGGAGTTATTGAAGGATTTCAAGCTTATACATCAGTTGGAGAAATTCCAGGCGATGTCGATTTAGCTGTTATTATAATCCCGCAAAAATTTGTGCTTGATGCCGTTGACCAGTGTCATAAAAAAGGTATTAAAGGTATATGTATTATATCAGCAGGATTTAAAGAAGCTGGTGCTGAAGGCGCCCAAGCTGAAAAAGATCTTGTTGCAAAAATAAAAGAATACGGTATGAGATGTGTTGGACCAAACTGCTTAGGTGTATTAAATACACATCCTGATTTGAGAATGGATGCAACATTTGCCGAAGCACTTCCACAACGTGGAAATATTGGTTTTGTATCACAATCAGGTGCTTTAGGGGGCGGTATTTTAAACATTTTAAAAGATTTAAACGTAGGCTTTGCACAATTTATATCAATTGGTAACCAGGCTGATGTTAACGCTGAAACAGCATTGGAATACTGGGAAAATGATGACGATGTTCAACAAATATTGTTGTATATGGAATCAATCCAAAACCCTGAAAATTTCCGCAAGTTGGCAAGCAGAATATCAAAGAAAAAACCGATTGTAGCCTTAAAAGCAGGGCGTTCAGCAGCTGGTGCGAGCGCTGCATCATCACACACAGGTTCACTTGCTGGTGCTGATAAAGCAGCAAATGCTCTTCTAAAACAATCAGGCGTAATACGTGAATATTCATTAAAGAATCTTTTCTCAACTGCAAAAGTGTTCTCAAATAGCCCGATACCAAAAGGCAACCGTGTTGCTATTATCACAAATTCAGGCGGTCCTGGTATTATGGCTACAGATGCAATTTGTGAATATGGACTTCAAATTGCTAAAATAAAAGATAGCACAAAAGAAAAATTAAGAAGCTTCTTGCCCGCAGCCGCTTCTGTTAAAAATCCTATTGACATGATAGCTTCAGCTCCTATTGAACATTATAAACAAACAGTTGAAACCGTTATAGCTGATGATAATGTTGATATGATTATGGTTATATACTTGCCATTTTTAGGTTTAAAAGATATTGACGTTGCTAAAGCTCTTATGGAAATAAAAGCACAACATCCTCAAAAGCCGGTTTTGGGTGTATTTATGACTACAAGCAGCTTCTTCTCTCAACTTGCTGATATGGAAGTTAATATGCCATTTTATATGTATGCTGAAGAAGCTGCAGAAGCACTTCAACGTCTTGACCAACAAAGACAGTGGATGGAAAAAGGTCAAACAACTCCAAAAACTTTTGATGTTAATAAACAAAAAACAGAAACTATAATTAAAAACGCACTAAAAGAAGGGCGTGACCAATTGACAACACTTGAATCAATTGATGTGTTGGATGCTTATGGTATCCGTGCTTGTCGTTATGACTTTGCTAAAACTATTGATGAAGCGGCAAATGCGGCTAATAAGATTGGATATCCGGTTGTTATGAAAATGACTTCAAAAACAACATCACACAAAACCGATGTTGGTGGCGTTATTGTTAACATTCAAAGTGAAGAACAGTTGCGAGAAGAATATAATGCTTTAATGAAACGTCTTGAAGATAAAGGTCTGCTTGAAGGTTTGGAAGGCGTTATAGTTCAGGAAATGGTTAAAGGTAACCGTGAAATGGTTTGTGGTATTGCAACTGACCCACAATATGGTTCTATGATGATGTTTGGTTTGGGCGGTGTGTTTATTGAGGTTATGAAAGACGTAACTTTCCGTCTTGCACCTTTAACTGTTGAGGATGCTAAGGATATGATTCGTGAGGTTAAATCTTATGAATTGTTGCTTGGTGCTCGCGGAACAAAACCTGCACAAATTGACCAAATTGAAGAAACTCTCCTTCGCTTGTCTCAACTTGTCAATGACTTTAAGTTTATTGACGAACTTGATATTAACCCAATGTTAATATCTGAAAAAACAGGCGAAGGAATTGCTGTTGATGGACGTATTAAAGTACGCTTGAAAGAAGCTTGTGAAGCTTTAAATGTTGAAGCAGCAAATGTAGCAGCAGTCTAAATTTTATAACATATTTAAAAAGCGGCGGATAATTTTTTAAATTATCCGCCGCTTTATTATGTTTATACATTATCTATATTGGATAGGCTTTGCAGATTTATTGATAACATTCCTTAACTTGAGATTATGAATTTTTACTATAGTTACCAAAAACTTTAATTTGTTTACAAGATTAATATACTATATCAAGATAAGCCACTACCATTTTGGGAAA
>USEW01000198.1 GCA_900553845.1 uncultured bacterium | reverse complement strand
CATTTTTTACAAGTGAAACAGTTAATATAATGACAAAACTTACAAGCATTGGTGAGATATTTGGTATCAAAAATTCATTATAGGTTACTAAAATTCCATAATATATACCAATTAAACCGCCTATTACAAGTATTGGCGACATTATCTTTAAATGTGTTGAAGCAAGCGATATTAATTCAGGATCACCTCCTGATATAATAATTTGACATATTACATCTGAGAATATAAATGTAAGCAATGTCAAAATAAAACACACAATAAATGTAGCATTTACAAAAGTATTAAAAAGATTTATTGCAAATTTTGGTGTTTTTGTATCAATACTAACTATTTTACTAAACACACTAACAATTGCACTATGAAAAGGACCGCCAACTCCTCCAAACAAAATTAGCATCAATGACGGTATTTGGTAAGCATAAAAATAAGCATCAGAAACAAGCCCAACTCCATAATATTTTGCAATTACAACATCACGAAAAAAACCTGTAATTTTGCTGATTATAATTACCACAGCTATTAACCATGCGGCTTTTAATAAACTTATGTTTTTTTTATTCTTGTCTACACTATTTTCTTCTATTTGCATTAGTTTACTTGTATTCATAAATCTTTTTAATCACAATTAAATTCTACAAAAGTTTTTATATTAACTTTATTGAAATTTTTATCATCTGTATTTAAAGTTATTTTTATATTATTTTCACCATTTTTGATATATCTTGAAATATCTTCTTTATGTTTAATTATGGCAGGATTTAAATTAATTTCAATTATATTATTATTAACCTCAGCTTTAATTTTAGCAAATGATAAATTATTTTCAAAAACAATAAATGCACTTTTATCTTTTGTAAAAAACGAAGCTAAATATTCATTATCTCTATAATTTAAAATATGAGGTTGAGTGGCTAAATTAATATTAGAATAATAATGTTTTAAAATTTGTTCATAATTGTGTCCATTTTTCGCCATATTTGCGGCACCAAATTGACTTAAACCTACTCCATGCCCAAAACCACCGCCTATTGCTTTAATTTCATCAAAATAAAGAGGTAGATTATTTATGTATTCATCTTTTTCAAATTGATAAAAAGAATTTTTTAAATTATTATCCCTTAAATTTTCTTTATTATAAATAAATTGGAACACACAATTTGCACTTTTTAACATTTTATTATTTTTAATAAATAATTTTCGAATAATAAGTTCTTTTTTAACATTAAATGTAATATTGTCAAAAACAATATTCATACTTATTATTTTACCGCTTTCACCACGCTCAAGTACTTTTATATCTTTTAGCGTTCCAAAATCAAAATTTTTGTCAACTTTTGGATAAATAAAACCTGAATTGATATTTTGCTTAATTCGTTCTTTTAATATTTTATCAAGTTCACTATATGACCATGCTGTTTCCCAACGATAATAAGGAGAATCAATATCATAGGAATCAATTTTATTTGTATAAAACCACGTTGCAAGCCCTTCAGTTTCTAATTTTTGTATATTTAAATTATCAGGTTTTGCTTTTAAGTACGCGATATCATACGAAGGAAATTTTATTTTAGGTTTATTTACTGAAAATGCATTTTTGTAACTTTCGCTATAACCGCCAATTGTCGAACAATATAAAGCTAAAATGAGCTCATCTTTATATAATGCAACAATACCTTTAGTTTCATCAACAGCCTGGTTGGAAAGCTGTTTTCGACTTGACATTCCATAATAAACCTGAGATGCAGTCGAGTCGCATACATCAAACTCTTTATAAAATTTCTCACGAGGTTTTAAAACATAATTGCGTGCTGCAACACTTTGTGCTTTTAAAGCTTCAAGTCCAAATCGAACAGGCATTTCGTTTGGAACAACACTTTTTAAATAGTTTTCCAACGGTACAACATTGACAATAGCAAATTTGTTATTTTGAGTTTTATTTGCAACAAGTTCAATTGTACCATCAAATAATACATCAATTCCTGGACGTTTTAAACCTACAATTTGCAAATATCCATTGTCATCTTGTGTTTTTATTTCCAAAATAGAATTTAAAGCTTCAACATTTTTATCATTTGCTGACAAAATATATTTTCCATTATCATATTTGATATTCAACTTTTCATCATTTTTTAAACTAATAAGTTTTTTATTGATTTCTTTATCAATAACATAAAAATCAGTATTTGAAGTTATATTTGTTTCATTATATAAAAGTTTTGAAAAATCGTTTGATGAAATACCAACCCTAATTAATTTATTAATATTATAAGCATTTGCAAAATTATATATACATAAATTTAGTATAATAGCCATTAATGTTAAAATAAACTTTTTTTTCACGTAAATATTCCTATAATGTATACAAGATTAATTTTACCTCAACAATAATAAAGTTAAATATTTTTAAAAAAATTTAACAAAGAAATAAAAATTATTATATATTGCCAAATTATATAAAAAATGATAATATAAACAAAAAATAATAGGAGT
>USEW01000197.1 GCA_900553845.1 uncultured bacterium | reverse complement strand
TTGCATCTTCTTCCCCGAGTTCAAAATTATCTTCAGCTCCTTCTACTGCGGTTCTTATTGCCTTGTCGCCGCCTGCAATAATACCGGTTACCATATCAGCCGGAACACCAAATGTAGGAGGACATTCAGATGCATCAAGGATACCTATTCTGCCGGAAGTCCCTGCGCCGAAGTAGTATAGTTTGCCACCCATTAAGAATTGCTTTGCTATCATATCAATAGCCTTAGCAATATTGGGGGTTCATCCTCAATAGCGAGTGCGACAAGTTTGTCTTCCTCATTGATTTTTCTCACAATATCAATTGTTGAGAGTAAATCAATATCTTTCGTATTCTCGTTTCTGTACTCTGTAATCATTTCACTCATAACACACACTCCTTCGGGGTAAATTACTACCCTAATTTACTTATTAAATTTGCCATTTCGATAGCAGATTTTGCAGCATCAGAGCCTTTGTTTCCTGATTTTGTGCCGGCTCTTTCAATAGCTTGTTCTATATTTTCAGTAGTTAAAACACCAAATACAACAGGTATTTCATACTCAAGCCCAACATGTGCAATTCCTTTTGTCATTTCAGAAGCAACATATTCAAAATGAGCAGTATTTCCACGTATAACAGCCCCAAGGGTAATTATGGCATCATATTTATTTGATTTAGCTGCTTTTTTTGCAATTAATGGTATTTCAAAAGCACCAGGTGTCCATACAACATCAATATTTTCTTCATTTATATTATGTCTAACTAAAGTATCTATTGCACCTGATAATAATTTTGAACCTATGAATTCATTAAAGCGTCCTACTATTATGCAGAATTTTTCACCATTTGTAACTAACTTTCCTTCAATTTTATTTACCATGATTTTGCCTCTTTTTATATTATTTTATAATAATTATTTTATCACAAAATTAATTCCTGAATTTGATTCAATGTTTTCAATAAACTTTGTTGGTAATGTTCAATTTGTTTTTTTATATTTTCAGGTTTATATTTTGCCCCTTCACCAGAGTACATCATATATTTTGAATACGTTTGGGCTTCCATTCTTAATGTTGATAAAGTTCGTGATTCTTTGGCTAAATTTAACAATGTCTTATATAACTGATAGTTCTCTTCAACTTTACCTTTATATTTTTTTTCAATATATGTAATATTATCAATAAGATTGCTATTTAACGAATTAAATCTTTGTATATCATTTGTTGTATTAATACATTTTGTAAGTTTTTCAATAATATGTTTTATATCAAAAATATCAACCATAAATTCGGTTTCTTTGGGCTTTTTTATAATAATATCTACATATTTTTTGTTGTCAAGCGGGGCTTCAAGTAAATTATCCCTATTAAGCTCCTGCTTTGAATCATATAAATGCTCAATATTTTTATTTTCATTAAGCTCTCTAAATTGTTCGGTTAAATTAGGTAATGTGCCATAATAACCTTTTAGTGGCTCTTCTTCATGCAAAAGTTGTTTCTTTTTTTTTAATAAGGAAAAGCCAAAACAAGATGATTGAAATATTGATAAAATTAGAAATAGTAGAAAAAAATTCTTTTTCATTTAAAAAATACCCAGTTGTTTTGATTTTGATTCAAAATGTTTTTTTAAAAAACTTTTACGATGATATTTTACCATACCATATTTATCGATAGCATTCAAATGTTCTTTTGTTAAATATCCTTTATTATTTTGGGCAAATTTTGGTATTGTCCACTCTAAATTGTTTGTAATTGTGTTTTCTAATATTAAATCACTATTGCTACCAATCTCAAAAGTTAATTCTTTGTCACTTTGATTAGCAACTTTTATTATTTTTGAAAGCATGTCTTCTCTATTTACGAACAGCCTTAAATATGAACATTTATTATAGTTACACACTAAATAGCAGTACATACACATTGCTGTACAACCAGAAGAAGTATATGGTACTAGAAAATCAGAAGTCTTATGGTTTGGAACAAATTTATGTGTCTTTCTTATTCCTATAATCAAGTTCTTTTTCATGTCTACAAATTCACAATTTTGTTTACCTCTCATCTCAGGTATATTATTATGGTTTTCTATAATCATTTTAGGGATGTCTTTGTATTGTTCTAATAATTCTCTTCCCAACTCGTAATTTTTAACATTCTTTTCATATAAAATTTGCTTTGGTAAAAACATATAAATTCTCTCCTTGTGTTCTTCTTTAGTAATTTCTTCGAAGTACAGACGATTAAAATCGCCCCTACATTTTCATAGATTACTTTACACTATCTTTGTCTTATAAATAATATATATTCAGTACTTGTCTATTTTAGAACGATTATTATTGAGTTTTATTTTAAAATGAAGACTAAAAGAGAGACTTTATTTAGTCTCCCTTTTATATAATAATTTCTTTATGCAATTCTTTTATTAATATATCACTTTCTTTTTCCTTAGTTATTATAGATAACTTTGTTTCGTCTATTTGCACTGACAATATATTAATATTATGCTTTTTAAATATCTCCAATGTTTTTTCTAAAATTTCTTTATTGTTTTTAATTCCATATCCTATAAAAGAAATCCTTGAAACCTCCGTCATTGTCCATGTTAATGTATTCAA
>USEW01000196.1 GCA_900553845.1 uncultured bacterium | reverse complement strand
AAAAAAAATATTTATGTTAGTAGTCCTATTTATTATTGCAGTAAATGCTACAATTTATTTAATGGATTATATGGGTCTTGAAAGTGATTATTGTATTGAAGATGGATATTGTGAAGAAGGACGCTTAGTTAACACCCAACATGGCACAATCACAATAAATAAAGAAAACTGCATAAAATATGGTTGGGAATGGGATGAAAAGCGAAGAATGTGCAAGGTAAGATGAATTGCTATAGTTCTTCTAAAATCAAAATGTTTAATAGTAAATATTAAATCGTCTTTTGTGATGTATTGACAAATTTATGAAAATAGTAAATAATGTGAAAGTAGGGCAAGAGTTTTTAGCCCTAAGTAAATCTAAAAACTCTGCTTCGTACCCTACAATTGATTAATTTTTAGTGCTACTATAAATAGCGTTGCTACGAATAGTAGCATTATTATTTTATCAATCATAGTTTTTAGCCCTCCTTTCCGTTCAATTTCTTCGTAAATTGTGTGTAACGGAAGTTAGCATAAAGTACTAAGCCCTACAAAAAGTATACTATTATAAATTTTTGTGTTTGTCTATAAGTGTCTTGTTGAAATCTGATTAACATAATAACATTAACATGCAAATAAACAGACATTTCTTAAAAAATAAACGAAGAAAACTGCTTAAAATATAGTTGGAAATGGGATGAAAAGCGAAGAATGTGCAAGGTGAGATAAACATCCATTGTTCTTGTTAAGCTTAAAAATTTTTGAAATAGATATTTAGCAATATTTATTTTATTCTTGTAATACAAAAAATAGGGCAAAAAAAACGATGCAACAAATTGAACCTTTATTGCATCAGGTTTACACTAGCCGAAACATTAACAATACATTTATTATACATTTTTTTTGAAAAATTGCAATATTTTTTTTAAATTTATTTAAAAATTCTTAATAAAAATTAATAATTATATTTTGGAGGAAATTTATGAAACAACTATTTACTGATTTTTCAGGTGGAATTAATGTAAATTCTACTAAATTAAATTTAGGGTTTGAAACTAAAAAAGTTTATGCCCAAACTGCTACAAATGTTGAAATAATGTCAAACTACGGTATTCGACGTATGCAAGGGAATACTTTATTATTTTCGCTTAATACTACAAATGATGATACTTCTAATTATTCAATAAATTCTTTATTTTCAATTGATAATTATGTTTTGATTTCAACTGATGATGGGAAATTGTATTCTTATAATTTTGTAAATTCATCTTTAAACTTGCTTAAAGATTCATTAAAAACAAATAACAAGTGTAATTTTGTAAAATATTTAAATGGTGTTTTTATTACAAATGGTCATGATAATCCAATGTATTATAAAACTTCTGATAATTCTATTGAAGTTCTAGAATTAACAGGTGCTGATAATCAGAATATTATTGGTGAATCTGTTGCTTCATTCCGGTCTAGATTGTTTATTGCCCAGGGTAGCAAACTTTATTTTTCAGCGCTTGGTAATTATAATGATTTTTCAACAGCTAATGATGCCGGGTATATTTCAGATTTTCACGTTGATAGTGCAAAAATTGTTGCATTAAAACCATATCAAGAATATTTGGCTATTTATAAAGAAGACCAAACGTATCTTTTATCTGGTACATCTCCAAGTGACTTTTCAATTATGCCATTTTCAGACAAAGGTGCTTGTTCTTCAAATGCAACTTCAACTGTTAATAATAAACAATATTTTTTTTCAAACGGCCTTTTTGCATTGTCACAAACTGGTGAGTTAAACCAGATTGTTATGAGTTCTGAAATTTCTTTAAATATTAAACCTCTTATTAGTGAAATAAATTTCAATAAAAAAAATTCATTAATTTTACTTCCATATGAACAAAAGAATCAA
Source organism: uncultured bacterium (assembly GCA_900553845.1). Classification (GTDB taxonomy): domain Bacteria; phylum Cyanobacteriota; class Vampirovibrionia; order Gastranaerophilales; family Gastranaerophilaceae; genus UMGS1477. Next base: position 712 of record USEW01000196.1, on the reverse strand, counting down.
TTATGGTGTTTTGTGCCAACGCAAAATAATGATTATATAAACAATGTTTTTATTTATGATTATACAAACAATGCATGGGTTAAACGTGAAATTCCACAGAATATTACTTCAGCGTGTAATTATAATAATCAGATTATAACAGCAGATAGTCTCGGCAATGTATATTTAGAAGACAATGGAAGTACTTTTAACGGCGAAGCTATTAATTTTTTATATCAAACTCCTTTTTTTGCATTAGGAACCAACAGCGAGCGCAAAACTATTGAAGAATTCTATTTAATAATGGATGAAGATGTCGATAATAATTTTATATTTTCTGTTAATAAAGATTATGATGATCTTTTTGAATCCGATATGGAAGAAGTTAAAATCTTAAGCCTTTTTTCTCTTGTTTGGGATGATAAAAATTCGCACTTTGCAATAGAGGAAAATCCACCTTCATTCGATTATCACGATTGTTGGTCTAAAATGTTTGACCCTAAATATAAACTTGAAATATCTGAATCTGTTTATAGTGTTCAGATATGTATTCGAGGAAATAACTCAATGCACGATTTTGCACTAGTTGGACTTGATTTTAAAGAAATTTTGGAAAATACCAACTGGGATCAGTTTCAGAGCTGAAAAAGCAGGAGGTTCTGGAATATCTTACGGAGTTTGAACGCAGAGAAGCATTCCCCCCGCTTCAAGTGTGCAGAGCACTAAGCGGTGG
>USEW01000195.1 GCA_900553845.1 uncultured bacterium | reverse complement strand
GCAATAGTGCTTAAAATAAGTGTTATTAATGATGAAGCTATAACAATTTGATTTTCGCTATAACCTGATAATTCAAAATGATGATGAATAGGACTCATTTTAAAAACCCGTTTGCCAAACATTTTAAATGATGCAACCTGTATCATAACACTTAAAGTTTCAATCATATATATAGCACCAATTAAAACAAGCAACAATTCAAATTTACCCATAACCGCAACAGTACCCAAAACACCGCCTAAAGCAAGGGAGCCTGTGTCTCCCATAAATACCTGTGCTTTATGTTTGTTATAGTATAAAAATCCTATCAAAGCTCCTGTTATTGATGCTGATATTATAGCTATATCAGTATTGCCTGATATTAAAGATATTATTGAACAGGTAATAAATGAAAATATTAAATTTGAGCAGGCAAGTCCATCCAAACCATCAGTTAAATTAACGGCATTTGAAACACCTGTTATTAAAAATATTGAAAATAACGGATAAAAATACCCAAGATTTATTGCAAAAACGCCCAAATTTATACTTGTCAAACGTTCCAAAAACACGTATAAAGTTGGCAATAAAGCTATAGCGCACTGCAAAAAAAGTTTATCCCGTGCTTTTAAGCCTTTATCATTACTTTTATTTTTGATTTTGTTTATGTCATCTTTAAAGCCTGCAAGGGCAAAAAATACAAAGGTTATTAATATAATAAAAGCCCTATTTGTTGACTCTTGCTGCATAAGCAAAACAATTACTGAAGTAACAAGCGAAGCCAACACAATAAAAACACCACCAGTAGTTGGTGTACCTTCTTTTACCATATGTGATTTAGGGCCAACTTCGCGTATATATTGACCATACATTTTGTCTTTTAAAAATTTTATATACACAACACCTGATAAAAGCGATAAAACTATGGCAGTCAAACAAGCTATAATACTTAATATCATTTATTTTGTTACTCCCTGTGTTATTTTTTCAAATTCCATGCTCCGTGAAGCCTTTATTAATATATTTCCCTCTTTTATTTTATCAAAAATATAACCTTTACACTCGTTTATATTATCAAAATGAATTTTATTTTTATTTTTTGAAGTAATATTTATATTCTTTGCAAGGCTACCTACTGTGATTAAAGCATAATATTCAAAATTGTTTAGATATTCTCCCAATTCTTTATGGTAACTAATCTCATTATCGCCTAATTCTGACATATCTCCAAGCACAAGAATATTTTTTTGATTTTTATAAATTTCAAAAAAGGTTTTTATAGCTGCTTTCATTGAATCCGGATTTGCATTATAACAATCATTTACTATTGTAATTTTGTCGTTATTGTACTTTATTACATTCCATCTCATGTCAATTGGTTTATATTCGTTTAGTCCTTTTGCTATTTGTTCTGGAGTTAAATTTAATAATAACCCCAACTCTATTGCAGCAAGCGAATTTTGTATATTATAAATACCTTCAATATTCAACTCATATAAATTATTTTTATACTCAAATAAACTTTTTGATTCTTCATGTTTTAGTATTTTTAAATTTGGTGTATTTATATCAAAAGTTAACACATTTATACTTTTATCATTAATATTTTCTAAAATTAAAGGGTCATTATAAACAACAGCTGTTTTAGGTTCTTTCATATAATGGGTAACTTCACATTTTGCTTTTGCAATATTTTCCCGACTACCCAATCTTCCAATATGAGCCGTTAAAACATTTGTTATTATTGAATAATTTGGGTTTGCATATTTGCATATTAAATCAATTTCATTTAACCCTCTCATTCCCATTTCGACAATTAGAATTTGATTATCCGGTTTTAGTGAAAAAATAGTCTGTGCAAAACCTATTTCATTATTGTGATTTAGCTTTGTTTTATGAACATTATATTTTTGAGATAAAACATTGTATAACATTTCCTTAACTGTTGTTTTTCCACAACTTCCAGTCACAGCTATCGTTGTTGGATTAATTTTATTTTTATAATATTTTGCAAGTTTTAAATAAGCTTCTTTTGTATCATTAACGTATAAACCTAACGCGTTTTCAAAAATATAATTTTCGTTAGTTGTAAAATAAACTTCAATTTCAGAATTATTTATTGCATCTTCAATGAATGAATTACCGTCAAATTTTTCACCAACAAGCGGCAAGTATACGTTATTTTTATTTATTGTTCGAGTATCTGTTGAAACAACAAAGGTTTTATTCTCATCAATTTTAAAATCATTTAATTTTTTAGCATTCGTTATCTCAATTAATTGTGTTATATTAAACATTTTTATTGTAATCCGTTAAAATAATTTACCATACCATTATTATCCTCTCATAAAAAATAAAACACAACAAAAAATTCTTGACTTAATCATAAATATCAATATAATTGGATTATGGGGATTTATAGAAAGACATTAAATAAAATATCAGATGTTTTAAATAATCTAAATTATAATGATACAAATTTATATGATTATTTTGATAATTTATATGAAATAGTTAAATTTGATGGTTGTGCTTTATTTTATTTGAGCTTGGATAAAATTAGTCTTGTTGATTTTAAAAGCTATACAAAAAAGAAAATATTATTTGATATAATACAAAAGGAAATTCCATTTGATAATGAATTA
>USEW01000194.1 GCA_900553845.1 uncultured bacterium | reverse complement strand
AAATTGGATAATAATTTAAGAAAAAATTTACAAAAATTAATATATTTAATAAATCTTTATATTATGTTTGCACAATAGCATGTTTTTATTAAAATAATACTTATAAATTTATAGGAATTATATAAACTTAATATGTATATATGATTTTACTAACATCTTGAATCAATATAATTAAACTTAACAAAAAGGTAAAGGGAATATGAAGTTTAAAAGTAAAAAAATTCTATTATGCTGGATAATGTCAGGAATAATACCATTAAGTGCAGTTTCTGCACCATCAGCACCATTAACTCCGCAGACAGGCGGAATGTTTGATGCAGGTGCTTTAAATAAACACCAGATTGATTATTTAAAAAATAAAGAAATGACAGAACAGAAAATTAAAGATTTTGAACAAAAACAGGAAACTCCATTGTCTGATGATGAATCTGGAATTGAAGACGACAAAAATATCCATCCGGTAAATTCGCGCAGTGATGAGAAAAACACCGACTCTCAACTTCAGATGACAATTGAAAAATATAAAAATGAAGGGTTTTTTGTAAAAAACATTGAAGTTGACGAATCATACATTTTATCCAACGATGAAATCAAAGCCATAATTGAACCACTTGTTGGCAGAATGATTCAGCTTGAAGAACTTAAAGAAGCAATTGACAAAATTAACACGTTATATGCTGAAAAAAACTATATTACAGCACGTGCGTATTTGGAAGACCAGGTTATTGAGGATGGCACAATAAGAATTTCTCTACTTGAAGGTCGCGTAGGTTATGTAAAAATAAATGGTAACAAGTGCACCACAAATGGATACATTATGCGCCGACTTGATAATATGGACATGGGAAACCTTCTGGAACTTAGAAAACTTGAACAGGACGTAATTCAATTTAACCACGTTAACGAAGGTATTGCTATTAATGCAAACCTTGTTCCTGGTGAGGTTGTTGGAACATCTGATTTAGAAATTAATGTTCGTGAAAACTTTCCACTTCATATTACATTAGCAACAGATAATGCAGGTCGTGAAACAATTGGGCAAAATCGTTTTGGAGTTATTGGACAAATAGATAGCCTTACAGGACACCGGGACAAATTAACAGGAGGAACATATTTATCAAAATCATCTGTTACACCATTTGTTGATTATAATATTCCTTTAAATAAATCTGGTGGACGTTTAGGTGTATCATATTCAGCAAGTAATATGGATGTCACAAAAGGTGATTACGCTATGTTTGATATAAGCGGTAAGTCTCAATCAGCTCAATTATACTATTCACAACCGATTATTGACAAACCTTGGTTAAATTTAACAAGTATTTCAAATGTTGCTTATAAGACTACAAGTACTGATATTGCAGATTTTCAAATATATAAAGACAAGGTTATTACACTAGGTACGGGTATAATGGCTCGTAAAGACAGCCGTAGGGGTATTTGGTATACAAATCATAACGTATCCTATTCTTTCCCAATTGACCATAGTTTTTATGACCCTTATTTCCGTTATGAAGGTGGTATAATTCGTATCCATGACTTTGGTAAAGGAATTATAGGTCAATTTCGTGGTTTATGGCAATATTCACCTGAAAAATATATACCATCTCTTGACCAATTCCAAATCGGTGGTGTATCAACAGTTCGTGGTTATAGTGAAGGTGGTTTAATAGGTCGTACTGGTTATTTAGCAAGTGCTGAAGTTATTTTTCCTATTACACCTACTGAATGGAAATTTTCAATACGAGGAAAAGAGCATATCATATATCCACGAAACTTAATAAAAGGCGCTGTTTTCGTTGACCACGGTGCTGTATTCCCGGGCGGTGAAGATACTACAGTTGATAATTTTATGGCATCAGCTGGTTTTGGACTTCGGGTTAATTTACCTTTTGATTTAACAGGTAAGTTTTATTGGGGCTTCCCATTCTTAAAAAGCGATTATCTAGCTTACACTTATATGCCACGATTCCATTTCGAAATTACAGCAAGTCCTGATTTTGACCGCTTAATTGACTTCAAAAATAGAAGAATGGAACAAAGAGTTCAAAGAGCACCAAAATCAAAGAAAAAAGAAGCTTTATAGTTATAGTATAGGAGAAAAATTACAAAAATGAAAATAGGGATACCACGTGCACTATCATATTATAACTTTTATCCGTTTTGGCTTGGCTTCTTTTCATCTTTAGGTATAGAAATATGTTTATCTGACTACACAACAAAAGATACCTTATCAAAAGGTGCAAGTTTAGTAGTTACAGAAACTTGCTTACCTGTTAAAGTTTATGTTGGACATATTTTGAATTTGATTGATAAGGGCATTGATAAAATTTTTGTACCATCAATTCAATCATTACAGAATAAAATTTACAATTGCTCAAAACTTCGTGGTTTGCCAGATTTAATTCGTAATGTTATTAAACAAGATATTACAATTATTGATGGTACATTAGACTTATCGGACGATAAAAAGCTTTATGACTTTTTATTTGAAATAGCTCAATATTTTAATATTAAAGATTCAAATAAAATTAAACAAGCATCAAAACAAGGCTTTCAAATGTATAATAATTTTCATATTATGCGTCGTTCAGGAATCGATTATAAAACAGCTTTAAAATATGCTAGTCAAAATAGAGTCATAATA
>USEW01000193.1 GCA_900553845.1 uncultured bacterium | reverse complement strand
AATTTTAATATAAAATAAATATACGGGGAGATATGTTGAATAATAAAGAAGAAAAAGTACTTATTTTGGGATTATCAAAAACTGGAATTGAAGTTGCAAAATATTTAAATAAACATAATAAAAAATGTTTTATAACCGAATTGAATGAAAAAAATGAGAATAACAATGAAAATTGTTTAGCCGATTTAAAAAATGCAGGAATTGAAGTTGAAATTGGGAAACATTCAGATGAATTTATTGAAAATGCAAATTATGCCGTTGCTTCACCTGGTATCCCTCCAACATCAGAAATATTTATAAAATTAAAAGAAAAAAATATAAAAGTTATAAGCGAAATAGAACTAGCATATAAAAATACAAAATCACCCTTTGTTTCAATTACCGGAACAAATGGCAAAACAACAACTACAATGCTTGTTTCATATATTTTATCATCCATATATAAATCACCAGTTTGCGGAAATATCGGTGTTCCTCCAATCAGCTTAATTGATGATAAAAATGATTATCTTATTTGTGAAGTAAGTTCATTTCAGCTTGAAAATACAGATGATTTTTCAAGCGAAATTGCAATTTTTACAAATTTTACACCTGACCATATAAATTATCATGGGTCATTGGAAAATTATTTTAAAGCAAAGGCAAAGCTATTTAAAAATGCAAAATTTGCCGTTTTTAATGCTAAAGATGAAAAAATAAATGAGTTTGCAAAAAATTATAATGGCGAAAAATTCTACTTTGATGATGATAATTATAAAAATGCCTCATATATAAAAAATAATGCAATATATTTTAAACAAAACGATATTGAAGAAAAGATTATTAATTTAGATGATATAAAATTAGTTGGACATCATAATTATCAAAATGTTATGTGTTCAGTTATTGTTGCAAAATTACTAAATGTTCCAAATGAAAAAATTCAAGAAAAAATAAAAACATTTGATAGTGTTGAACATCGAATTGAATTAGTCAAAAATGTAAAAAAAGGAACTCAAAAATTTTATAACGATTCAAAAGCAACAAATCCTGAAGCGACAATGGTTGCTTTAAAATCTTTTATTAATAAAAAAGTTACGCTTCTAATTGGCGGACGTGATAAAAATACAAGCTTGGATCAGTTTTGTGTTGATGTAAAAAAATATATAAATAATGTAGTTGTCTTTGGTGAAGCAAAAGAACGTTTTTATAATGAATTAAAAAAAAGCGGGTATAAAAATCTACATATGACAAATAAAATGTTTGAAGCTATTGATAAAGCAATTAGCTTGAATGATGAAATTGTTTTGTTATCACCATCTTGCGCTAGTTTTGATGAATTTAAAAGTTATGAAGATAGAGGAATAAAGTTTAAAGAATATGTCACAAACAAGTTATCCTAAAAGGTTAATAAAGAGAAAAAATTTAGAAGGTGTTGTTATTTCAAAACCTGATACAATATTAAAAACAGTTGTATACTTTTTAGTTGCAATAGGAATAATAATGATATTTTCATCATCATCACCAAAGTGTATACAAGAAGGGGTAAATCCAGCATCATTTGCTATAAAACAATTTGTGGCTGCAATAATTGGATTATTTTTAATGAGATTTTTTACAAACTTTGATTACCGTCGGTTGTTTCCATTGGCTATTCCTTTTGCCTGGCTTGTTGTATTTTTATTATTTTTGGTTAAATTTACACCCCTTGGTGTTGAGGTAAATAATGCAAAACGTTGGATGTCAATAGCAGGGTTTCAGTTTCAACCTTCTGAAATGGCAAAACTGTCAACGATAATGCTTTTATCCTGTGCTTTTTATAATAATACAAATCTTTTTGACAATGAAAAAATAACCAAATATTTTTTGCCAATTATTTTAATGATTTTATTTATATTTGCACAACCAAATTTAAGTATGGTAATGTTGCTTGTTATAACAAGTATAGCTATGTATATTTGCGCTGGCGGTTCATGGCGTTTTTTGGTTATGTTTATTGTTTTAGGAGTTATTGCCTTAAAATTAAAAATGAAAAAATATCAACTTGGTCGTCTTCAAATATGGCAAAATCCTGAAATGGACCCGTTAGGAGCCGGGTATAACATAATACAATCCTTAATAGCCTTTGCAGTTGGGGGATTTACAGGTGTCGGTTATGGTAATTCAAAACAAAAACTTTTTTGGCTGCCTGAGTGTCACACTGATTTTATATTTGCTGTTTTTGCAGAAGAATTTGGCTTTATAGGGTGTCTTTTTGTTATAGGACTTTTTGCAACTTTTATGCATCGTGGGTTTATAATATCATCAAACTGTAATGACATGTTTGGAAAACTTATTGCATTAGGTATAACAATTTCAATAGGCATGCAAGCATTTATAAATATGGCGGTTTCAAGTGCTATGATCCCAGCAACAGGTGTTCCAATGCCTTTTATAAGTTATGGAAATACATCACTTATTGTCTCAATGTGTATGGTTGGAATACTTTTGAATATTTCTAAAAAACGACTTCGTAGGATAAAAAATTATTAGTATGAAAGCCTGCTTCCCGCAAATGCCCCGGAAGAATGCTATATACCGCAAAAATAATTGACCGCCATCTCTCTGAGCATCAGCTCGCTTCGAGATGGCGGCCTTTTATACGCGAGGAGGTTTGACGCTTTCTCTAATTCTTGC
>USEW01000192.1 GCA_900553845.1 uncultured bacterium | reverse complement strand
ATTAAAAATTACTATCATCGCTATTAATGAAAATAATACTTTTTTTATTTTTATCATTTTTTTTCCTCTATAAATTTATACAAGCCTTATATTTTATTATTTATAAATTTTTAATTTGTTTAAGACCTTATTCTGCTTTTTTCTTATCTGATTCTATCATTTTTGTTTTTTTGATATAATGTAACCAGGAGGATTAGATGTGGAATCAAAATATAGTGCAATAAGAGATATAATTATAAGAAATATTTCCAAGGCCGGGATTTATCCAACTTCTATTAATGGAGTAAGAATAGTGAGGCGTGACGAACCTACAGATTTTGAAAGATGTTTTTATAATTACACCTGTATTTTTGTTTTGCAAGGGAAAAAACAAATGATTTTTGGCTCAAATGCGAACTCATATAAAAAGGGACAATATGTTCTTTCCTGCGCAGATATTCCTGCGATTTGCCGTGTTGAAGAGGCTTCTGCTGACAAACCCTTTGTCGGAATTCTTTTGCAATTTGATTCTACAATGATGACTCGGCTTATTTTAGAAACGAAACAACAAAAGCCTATATCTTTTGAAAACAAATATCTTGCAGTTGCTGATTCTGACGAAGAATTGACCGATGCGTTTTACCGCCTGGCACAGCTAATTGAAAAGTCTGAGTCAGAACAGGAGATTATGTCGCCAATTATTATAAAAGAAATTTACTATAGACTTCTTATTGGTCCACTTGGAAATCAATTACGTTTGGTTAATACTAAAGGTTCTCGTTCAAATCAAATTGCACAGGCAATTTCTATAATAAAACAACGGTATATTGAAAAACTTAATATGGATGAACTTGCCTTGAGTGTTAATATGGCACCATCATCATTTTATAGAAATTTTAAAAAAGTTACACAAGTTAGCCCTTTACAATATCAAAAACAGCTAAAATTGAATGAAGCCAAAAGATTAATGCTATCAGGTAATTATGATGCGGCAACAGCTAGTTATGAAGTAGGTTATGAAAGCCCAACACAATTTAGCCGCGAATATAAAAAAATGTTTGGTAACCCCCCTAAGACTGACGTTAAAAGTCTAATCACAGCTTAATTAAACTTGGATTATATTTAAAACATAAAATTATAAATATGTAAATAGCTCACCTTGGCAATTTACATGGTTTGAATTGTTCAGTATCATTTAATTGAATGAATTTAAACTTAAACAAAATAATAATTAAATTACCATATTTTCCACTCCTATTTTTATTATTAACAAATATACCAGTCTATTCAGCACGTATTCATCAGGAAAAGATATATCAAAATTATTGGTGCCAAAAAGTCTGTGGTATATCTGAATATCGCTTACCTCAGGGGCAGAGGGTAGATTGTTTGACTAAATCGCATGCAATAGAATTTGATTTTGCAAATAAAGTTTATGAAGGAATTGGACAAGCTATTTATTATTCAGTAGCCACTGGTTTGAAACCAGGAATTGTATTAATTGTTGAAAATGATAAAAAAGACGAAAAATATTTAGAAATATTAAAAACTGTTTCAAAATATAAAGGAATTGATTTCTGGATTATTAAACCTGAAGATATTAAATAATATTTAATAAGTTACTTTAAATTATAACTTAATTTTTTATCAATTTTATTTTTACGAATATCATTTTTTAATTCATTTTTAAATTCATCACGGTATAAAAATCCAAGATGCCCTCCATTACTAAATAATACAAGTTTACTACCTGAATATTTTTTTAATGCTATAAGTTGATTCTGGTTTACAAAATAATCATCCAAAGTATGATATATTTTATAATTTTCACTATTTGTCAAAAATTGTGAAATATAATGTAAGCTTGTATCATAGTTTAAATCTTCAATTGATTTATATTTATTTTTAAGCAAATATTTAATAGCATAATCTCGATAACTCAAAGTATTTATTTTATCATATATATCACTTCTATTTGATTTTGAAACGTTTTCTATTGTGAAAATTAAATCTGACAATTTTTGTCTCATAATAAATCCAGTAATTAATTTAGCTTCATGTGCTGTGAAAGGGAGTGTTTCAATTTTATAATTGTTTTCATTTTTTGCTTGTGCAGTTTGAATTATTTTTGCAGCTGTTGTGCCAACCCTATGTTTTAAATCATCAGGATTTTTATTCCAGTCGGAATTATTTTTATCAAGTTCATCCAATGCATAAACTATTTCAATTGGAGGATTTATTGATATATATTTTGTTATATTTAAGGTATTGTTTTTGCTTTCCTCATTAGCAACAAATAAAGTTGCCATTGCACCAAATGATGTTCCAATTAAGATGTTATTTTTAAATGAACAATCGTATTTATCTTCCAAAGATTGAACAATCTTGTGAGTTAAGTTTTTTAAATAAATAACATCATTTGCCGGAATTCCTGGGCGATAGTTTTCATCCATACTTTTTATAAATTCCCAATGAAAATGACTTCCTTGAATTAATACAGAATAACCCTCATCATAAAACATTTTTGCCAGAATAACCGAGTGATGTGACATAATACCCTCACCAATTGAAGGATAAATTATAGCCAAGGGAGCATTTTTATCTTTTTGGAGTATATAACGAAATTTATAATTCTCCCGATGCGGATACATACTAATTTCTGATGTTTTTATTCGTCTC
>USEW01000191.1 GCA_900553845.1 uncultured bacterium | reverse complement strand
AGAAAAATTACTTATTGAGCCGTTTAAAAATAGTCGAAAAAATAGCATCAATGCGCGGGATTAATCCAATACTAACAACAATCCTTATAGAAGCACAGGAAGATAATAAAATAAAATTAACAGCAACTGATATGGACATGTCAGTTGAAACAAATCAGGTTGCAAGTGTTGAAGCACCAGGTGCAACAACCATGGGGGCAAAAAAACTTATTGAAATAGTAAATAAACTTCCGGATAAGCCTATACTATTTGAGCTTAATTCTGCAACGCAAATAATGCAAATAAGCTGCGGACGGACAAAATATGAAGTGATAAGTCTTGAATCAGGAGATTTTCCAAAAGTATTCAGAGATATAATAAAAGTAAACGAGTTTGAAATAGAAACAGAACCATTTATAAAAGGAATAGAACATACAGTTTTTGCCTGTGCTTCGCCTGAAAGCAGAAATGTAATAAGCGGGGTTATTATAAAACTAAGAAAAGATAATATAGAAATGGCTGCAACAGACGGTAACAGACTTACAAGGTTAATCCAGCAGATAAACGAAAAAGAGCTATTAGAAGAAGAAATAAAAATAATAATTCCATCAAAAGCATTAAATGAATTTGCAAGAATATGTCAGATAACCGGTGATAAAAAAGTAACAATAGTAATATCAAAAGTAAAAGTGTTGTTTAAAACAGAAAATTTTGTATTGGAAAGTCAATTACTAGATGGCATTTTCCCGCCATATAGCCAGCTTATACCAAAGAGTTTTCCAAAGAATGTTATAGTAGATAGGGATGAATTTTTAAACGCCTTAGACCGCGTCTCAACAATGGTAAGCGACAGAACAAGTATAATAGAATTTACTTTTGAAAATAATTTAATAAAAATGCTTGCACAAACGCCAGAAGAAGGAAAATCAAACGATGAACTTGAAGTAGAATATCAAGATGATCCGCTTGAAATTGCTTTTAATTACAAGTATATTATCGAATCAGTTAAGAATATGGATAGCGAAAAAATACACATAGGACTTAATGGCAGTTTGTCAGCAACAATGTTTAATCCTGTAAATGAAGAAGATTATGTTTGTCTTATAATGCCTGTGCAGCTTAAAGAGGACACTCAAAAACAATAAAAAAAATAAAGTCAGTTTATGCTAAAGAAAGTAAAAAATGAATTCTGATACTGAGTCAGGAAATAAAAAAAAGCCGGTGTATGCCTATGTCCATACACATTGGGATAGGGAGTGGTATATGGAATATGAATGTTTTCGTATACGACTGCTTGAAATAGTAGATAATGTAGTAAATGCATTAAATAATAATAAACTTGACTGGTTTTATTTTGATGGACAAATAGCAGCATTAAGTGATTATCTTGAGATAAGAAAAGAAAAAAAAGAAGAAGTAATAAAACTTATAAAAGAAAAAAAATTATATATAGGACCTTATTACGTGTCATCTGATAGCTTCTTGACCTGCTGCGAGTTTTATTTAAGGAATTTGGAATACGGTATAAAAACTGCAAAAGAAGAATACGGATGTAATGATTTTATATGCTATATAGCAGATTCATTTGGTCACAGCAGGTTTTTGCCGTATATAATAAAATATTTTAACATAAAGTATGCAATGCTCTGGCGCGGACTTGAAGCAAATACCGGAACTTTTTTTGACTGGAACGGGGTTATTACACACAATTTAAAACGCGGATATTTCCAAAATCAACTTATGTTGAACAAAAGTAGTGAAGAAAAAGCACTTTTGATTGAAACAGAAATAGAAAAAATAAACGAAAATAATAAAAATATGCCCCTTATATTTCCACTTGGTGGAGATCATCTCAATATTCCTAAAAATGTAAAAAACGAAATATCAGCTATAAATAAAAAACTTAAACAGTATAAAATCTGTTTCGATAAAAATCTATTTGATATTTTTGGAAGTATAGATAAAAAAAGTTTAAAAAAATATAAAGATAATGAATTTAGAGATAATAATTCAACATTTCTACTTGATGGAGTATATTCTTGCAGAAACGATTTAAAACAGGAAAATGCAAAAACTTGCAGGATTTTATCTCAAATTGCCGAGCCTTTTATTGCATTTTTAAACATGATTAATGTAATAGATAATACATATGAAAACGAATTCAAATATGCTTATATTGAAACTATAAAAAACCACGCTCATGATAGTTTGTACGGATGTAATATAGATGGTGTAAATAGCCAAATAAAAGCAAGGTATAAAAAAGCACAGACTGTCGCACAAAGTATTATAAACAGGGAAAAAGTACGACTTGAAAGTGAAAACGGAAAGCTAACAGTATTTAATCTTGGAAAGTATAGTTTTTCAGGGCTTGTTAAACTTAAAACAGATAAAAAAATTAAAAACATGTATATATTAAAAAAAGAAAAAGGTTTTGCTATAAATAAGCTTTATAATCCCGATGATCTACCTATGACTGAAGATTTTAAAACAATCTATAATTATTTAATACCTGTTAAAAATATAAAACCGTTTTCTATAAGCATTCTTAATAACAGTAATGTTACATATGATAATGAATTAAAAATTAATAAAAATAGTATTGAAAATGAATATATAAAAATAGAAGTAAATTCAAATAATGAAATAGATATACAAGACAAAATAAAAAATAAAATATATAAAAATGTATTTATTATAAAAGATTTAGCGGATATAGGTGACAGCTATAACTTTGGAGCTTTAAATGGTGATAAGTTTCTTTATGCAAAGTTAAAA
>USEW01000190.1 GCA_900553845.1 uncultured bacterium | reverse complement strand
TAAATTCTTTTTTTATTGTTCGACTAAAATCATTCAAATTTATATTATCACTTGAGCTTAAAGCAAAAAGAAAAACAAATAAAGCCAGAAGCACAGTTGTAAAATCAGCATAGGACACTATCCAGCGGTTTATATAATCTTTTGAATTTTCAAAATAATTTTTTTTTATATTAATTTTTCTCATTTTCATTATTTTCTTTTTTATTCCCCCTATCCTTAAAAAGAGAGGGTTAATGTGAGGTTGTTTTTACCCTGATTGTTTATTTATACAAGTTAAATATGGCGAAAGTTTTTCTTCTATAATCGCTGTATGTTCTTCCATATAAATTGAAACAACTCCCTGCAACACCATTTGTTTAGACATTATATTTTCATTTAAGTTCAATTTAAGATTTCCTGCAATTGGCAAAAATACCAAATTAGCAATACCGACACCGTATAATGTTGCAACAAACGCAATAGCAATGCCAGATGCAAGCGTTGTCAAGTCTTCTACATTTGACATAACCTGAATTAACCCCATGACAGCACCAACAATACCAAATGTCGGAGCATATCCACCCATAGCTTCAAATACTCGTGAATAAATAAGTTCACGTTCCTCTTCGTAGTCTATTTCAGCTGATAATATGTCGTAAAAAGACTGCGGGTTATTTAAATCAAGTATAAGTTTAACTGCTCTTCTTAAAAATGGGTCATTTATATTATCAGTTATCTTGTTAAGTTCAAAAATACCATGACGCCTTGAATAATCAGAAATATAAAGAATTTCACTTATTATGGCTTTTGTGTCTGGTCTTTCTATATTTGTAAATACGCTAAAAGAAGCTTTAATTGCATCGATTACAAGCCTTGTTCTAAAATTAATTATAGTTGCGCATAATGTTCCTCCGATTACTATTAAAAAAGCATTTAACTGAAATAGTATACGGATTGAGCCAGTTTCTGCATATTGCACGGCTATAATTATCAACAATGCAAAAATAATTGATATTGCTGCGCTTCTAAACAATTTACCTTCCCCCGTTATGTTCTTTTATTCCCAACTCTTTTATATAATTTATTATTGCATTAAATTAACTTTAAGTCTATATAAAGTTATTATATTTTTATTTTACTTTTGTTTTTGATATTATATTTTTATAATATCAAATCATGGTGTAAAAAATGGACAATAATTGTATTGATAAAGTTGAAGTTAAACTCATATCAAAACCGTCTGATATGTTAAAAACAGTTTATACCGCCTGCAGAACATGTTATAGCAGCAAGTCTGCTGTTGAAATTTACGATAATACTAATAATGACGTTGACAAGATGCTTAACTTAATAAAAAAAGTAATATCCTCGGGTCATTATTCAACAATTGAACATATCCAGGTTTCATATGCAATATCAGGTATTTCACGTGCATGTTCACACCAGCTTGTCAGACATCGTCATATGTCTTTTTCACAAAAATCACAGCGATATGTTGAAGAAAAAGGTCAATTTAAATATATAGTTCCTAAATCTATATCAAAAAATATAGATCTTTATAAAAAATTCAATGATTTTATGGAGAATACTTCTGAATTTTACAAAGAAATGGTTGAAAATGGAATAAAACCGGAAGACGCAAGGTCTATATTACCAAATGCTGCAAGCACATCAATGGTAGCAAGTCTTAATTTAAGGGAACTTATTCATCTATGCAACCTCAGATTATGCACACGAGCTCAAGATGAAATACGCGAATTGGTTAAAAAAATGGCAGATTGCCTTATTGAGTCCGAAGGTTGGTTAAAAGAATACCTTGTGCCAAAATGCGAACGACTAGGTTTTTGCGATGAACACAAAAGTTGTGGAAGAAAACCTAATAAAATATTATAAATTTAATTTTTATTTTAGTATATATGTAATATTGGTATATCTTACCAACATGTCCAGATTGTTGGGGTGAGGTTGTTTTTTAAACTTAAAGTTTTCATTGAATATAAATAATTAAACTACATAAAACTTAATATTTGCAAAACTAGTGTTTTTCTAAATATTATTAGCTTTTCACTTTTTTTTCTTTAAAATTTAATTTAAAATCTTAATTCAAAAACGAATAGCTTGTAATTTATTTTTGTTTGTATATAATATAATTATGATCATTGAGGATTTTTCAAAATATTTAAAAAGTAACAAAAACATAAGTAAACCTAGTACATACGTATTAACTCAATGGTTACGGCTCAAACTTGAGTCGCCTTGTGTAACAAATATTGATAAAATATTACATAGGGAGATTTACTTAGCAACCAACAAGCTTGGTTGCTTTTTTTTAATTGCAAAAAGCGAATCTGGTCGTGTGCTTTTAAATGCGTTATATAATTTTTGTAATTATTATGATAATTACAAAAAAGTAAAATCAAAAGACATGTAGAAAACTTTAAGTAAAACTGTAGAAAACCGGACAAAAATTGTAGAAAACTTTGTAGATAAATTGTAGAAAAAAAACAAAGAATGTAGAAAACTTCTAAAAATTAAAAAAGTTTTGTGAGTTTTCTACATTTATATAAAAGTTTTCTACATAGTTTTCTACATATAAAAATAAGGTTAAAATGTTGTTAATAAAGGATTTAAAAAAGTTTTCTACAGTTTCTACATAGCCTACTACTATTATTAATATATATAAATAATAACAATAAATAATAAGAATAAAAAATATCAAACAGAAAAAATTAAAATGTTTATGTTAAAATTAATTTAAGTAAAGTTTATGAAAAAAGGGGTATTATAAAATATGAAATTTTCTATT
>USEW01000189.1 GCA_900553845.1 uncultured bacterium | reverse complement strand
TTTTTCATATAACTACCCTTTAAAAAAATATGAACCCCATTTAAAGGGGTATCATATTTTTTGTTTACTATTATTTCAAAACTAAAGTTCTTGTTTTTATTTTATGCATTTAACAAACCCTTATTGCTTTTCCAACACAAGTGTACGTGTTTTTAAATCACATACTTTTTCGGGACCAAAATACTGAATAGCACCCGGGAATAAATATTCATCATTTAACGCCCAATTTTCACGATTTTGTTTAAGCTCGTTAAATACAGGTCCTTTTAAATCAACAAGTGCTTTTTGTATAACAGGTTTAAACACACCATGACGTTTTTCCATATTCATCATCATAGTTAAAGGTACTCCGCCTGCAACCCAATCTTTTGAGCATTTTGTAAGATTTTTTATTGATGATAAATATCCGGTTAAGCCGAAATTCAGCAATGCAAAGGCATTATAACCTAATGAATAACAATAATCAGCATCAAAGTTTGATGGGAATGCGCAACGACCTTCATAACCAAAGAAATGTGCTTGGTCTGAGAATTTACCGTTAAATTTACCCTCTTTTTTCATTTGTGCTAATTTTGTTTTAACCATTTCAATAAGCAATTTTTCAGTTTCAATTTTTGACACCTGAACGTTACCATGAGGGTCCCTGTCCATAAGCAATTGTGCTTTAATCAATTGCGGTAGTGAACAGAACACGTGTTTATTGTTGCTTTCAAGTTCCTTTTCAATAATAGCAAATTTTTCTTCATTATTAGCATTTGTATAATTTTCATCTTTTTCTAGCTTAGCCATCAAATCATTTAAGTTTGCAATCATTGACTTCATTTCAGGTATAAATTCAATAAGTCCTTCAGGGATTACAGCAATACCAAAGTTTTTACCTATTTCAGAACGTTTTGCAACAACATCTGCAATATATGTAACAATTTGGTCTAATGACATTTTTTCATTTTCAACTTCTTCTGAAATCAAGGTGATGTTTGGTTGAGTTTGTAAAGCAGCTTCAAGTGCAACGTGCGAGGCACTTCTTCCCATAATTTTTATAAAATGCCAATATTTTTTTGCACTGTTTGCATCTCTTTGGATATTTCCTATCAATTCACCATATGTTTTTGTAGCTGTATCAAAACCAAATGAAATTTCAATTTGGTCGTTTTTTAAATCACCATCAATAGTTTTTGGACAACCTACAACTTGAATACCTGTATTACGTGCTTTTAACCATTCAGCAAGCATACAAGCATTTGTATTTGAGTCATCTCCGCCAATTATAACAATACCCTGGATATTAAGTTTTTTACAAACGTTCAAGGCTTTTTCAAACTGTTCTTCTGTTTCCAACTTGGTACGACCCGAGCCTATAATATCAAAGCCACCCGTATTACGATATTCATCAATTTTTTTATCGTCAAATTCAATATAGTCTCCTTCAATTATACCCGATGGTCCGCCTAAAAAACCATATAGCTTATTATTTTTATTAGCGTTTTTTAAAGCGTCATATAAGCCTGAAATAACATTATGTCCGCCAGGTGCCTGACCGCCTGATAGAATTACACCAACATTTTTCTCATTTGATTTATTATTTGAATTTTTATCAAATACAAATTCTACAATAGGTGCGCCATAACAATTTGGGAATAATTCTTTTATTTTATCTTCATCTTTGACAGCTTTTGTTTTTTCACCTTCTTTTAATATAAGGCTTGCTATTCCATGTTTTAACGATTCAGGAAGTTTTGGTTGATATTGTAAACGTTCTTCTTGAAGTGGTGAAAGTTTTTTCATAATTCTGTTTTCTCCATTTATCATTTGTACATTTTTCTCCTCTTTATTTTATCATTAAAAAAAATATATAGTTAGAAATAAATTTTAGGACTTATATACATTTTTACACAAAGTGAACACGCGACAAACGAGCGTTGTGAGTCTGTATCTGAATCTCAGCGTAGTGTGTTCAGAATCTTGCAAATGTTGATAAAAACATTAAACGTTTTTCGTTGAATGTATTCATTCCACATAGGCTAGATGCTGACAGCTTTTCTTGTTGACGAAACGTAATTGACCTTACAAGTTCAGCATGACATTTCAATGCCACATAGTGTAAACGGCTATATATATCCCTAAACTTTCATTGACACATTTTTATTTTTGTATTATTTTTGTATTAATAAATAGTAGTAAAGAAACATTGACAATGAAATTATTTTTTTTTAATAAACCGTTACGCCGTTGCGCATCAGTATCAAAAGATTTGGACAAATTTGGAATTGAAGGGAATAAAATTATAGAAAAAAAGAAATCCGACTTTTTCTATAAATACAATCTTAAAAATGACACATTTGAAAAACATTTAAAAGCTAAGTCTTTTGAATGTTATTTAAATATTAGAAATTCATAGAAAAGGAATAAAAATTATGAACCCCATAATACAGACAAATCAAATTATAAAAAAAACACAATCTTTATCTTCAAATTTGAGCAATTTGAATTTACAACAAAGTATAAAACGTCCACAAAGAATAGAATACACTCCTATAACAATAGAACATTATAATAACGCAAAAAATAATGATACAACCCCAAGTCATTTAGAACCTGCTAAAATTGTTGTATATAAACCGGTTGATGTAAATTCAATATAACACACCACCACAACAACAAAAGCAACAAGTTAAAAAACTTAAAGACCCTACGTATGTTACTTATACTTATTATTTTCGTGACCATATAGTGACTCCTAAAGTTTATAAATATGCATCAAAGGCAGTAAAACATCATGACAATCGTACGCTTAATTATTTAGATAAAATTTATACAATTAATAAAAAATAAAAATATTTAATTTTGTA
>USEW01000188.1 GCA_900553845.1 uncultured bacterium | reverse complement strand
AATAAGTTATTTGATAAAATATATTATAGATTTATTATTAAATGAGGGTGAAATCATGAAATTAAAATTTAAAGCAAGACCACAAGATTGGTTAATATTTGTTTTGTTTGCTATTATTTTATTATATATAGTGGCAATTGCAGTTCTTAATATAGCTACTTTAGCAGGTAATCCTCCGGTAGGAAGTGAATTAAAATCTGGGAACTTTTGGGGATTTAATCCTTTTCCTGCTTTTACATTTAAGTATTTAGCTGCTACTATTATATTTTATATTGGGGTAGTAATTGTAATATTTACAGGAGTAAAATCATATTTTTTTGAAACTGAAAAAGGCTTTGGTATATCTTCAGGAGAAAAAGATGATAAAGGGTATTCAAGATGGTGTACTGATAAAGAAATGAAGGAAAAACTATCTAAAATAAATATAAAAGATGAGGTATATAAAGCATCAGGTATACCTTTGATAAATGATGGTAAAAGTATATGGGTTGATAATGGAGATAGCCATAATATTGTAATTGGTTCAACTGGTGCAGGAAAAACGCAAGATATAGTTCATCCAATGGTTAAAGTTTTAGCAAAAAATGGAGAATCAATGATTATAACAGACCCAAAAGCAGAAATATATAAAGAACATGCAGGACTTTTAAAAGCTTTGGGTTATAACATAATTGTTTTAAACTTCCGTGATCCACAAAGAGGTAATTGTTGGAATCCACTTGCTCTTCCATATAAACTTTATAAAGAAGGAAATACTGATAAAGCAATGGAACTTCTAGATGACGTTGCAAGTAATATTCTTTATGAAGAGGGTGGAAATAAAGATGCATTTTGGGAAAAAACATCTGCCGATTATTTTGCAGGACTTGCTTTAGGATTATTTGAAGATGCTAAAGAAGAAGAAGTAAATATTAATAGTATTTCTGTTATGACAACAATTGGGGAAGAAAAATTTGGAGCAAGAAGTTCTTATATAAAAGAGTATTTTAATAGTAAAGATCCTGCTAGTGCTGCTTATACTTGCGCTTCAGGTACTGTAATGGCAGCGGAAGAAACAAAAGCAAGTATTTTATCAACATTTAAACAAAAAATAAGATTATTTGCTTCCCGTGAAAATTTAAGTGAAATGTTAGCAACAAGTGATTTTGATATGACAAAAATAGGAAAAGAAAAAACAGCTGTATTTATGATAATTCAAGATGAAAAGAAAACATATCATGCACTTGCTACAATATTTGTAAAACAATGTTATGAAACATTAATAGGAACAGCTCAAGAAACATCTACAGGAGCCCTTCCTATTAGAACAAACTTTATTCTTGATGAATTTCAAAATATGCCACCTTTAAAAGATATAACAACAATGGTTGCAGCAGCACGTTCTAGACATATAAGACTTACAATGATTATTCAAAACTTTGCAGGTCTTGAAGCAACATATGGAAAAGAAGTGGCACAAACAATAAGAAGTAATTGTAATAATTTAGTCTATTTATTAACAACAGAACTGGCAGCACTTGAAGAAATTAGTAAATTATGTGGTGAGAAAAAATCTAAAAAAGATGATAAAACAGCATCAACACCACTTATTACAGTAAGTGAACTTCAACTTATGAAAGAAAATGAAGCTATTGTAATAAAAACAAGAACAAGACCATTTAAAACAAAACTTAAACCTAATTGGAAAATTGATTGGGGGACTGCTAAGTATCCAGCAGATGAGTTTGTAACAAGAATAAAACAACCTATTCATACTTTTGATTTAAAAAGTTTCGTTCAAGAACAACAAAAAAATAAATTTATGGGTATGTTAGATAATAATACTTCTAACCCTTTTGGAGGAATGGTTGGTAATCCATTTATGGAACAAACATCATCTGTTCCTAAAGAAAGTTTTAATGTCGATGAATTGGTTAAAAAGATTGATGAAAAAATTGCTGAACTTGAAGAAGAAGAAAAACTTGAAAAAGAAAAAGCAAAACAAAAACTTCCAAAAGAAAAGCAGATTATTGAAATTGAACCAATTAGTAATAAAGAAAAAGAATTTGATAAGGAAAAACAAACTTCTAATCCTACAGATAATAAGGATATAAAACTTAATGAAGAACCATTTGTAAATTATACAAAAGGTATAAGTGACGATCAATTCTTTGATGATTTCTTTGATGAATAAAACAACAATTAAAATTTGTTGTTTTTTAAAAAAATTAAATTTAAAAAGAGGATAATATATGAAAAAACTTAATTCTAATCATTTAAAATTAATAGCAATAATAGCAATGACAATAGATCATATTGCAGATTTAATCTATCCAGGTATGCAAAATAATATAATTTCAATTATTTTGCATATAATTGGTAGATTAACGGCACCAATTATGTTTTTCTTTATTTGTGAAGGATTTTATTATACAAAAAATTTAAAAAAATATATTTTAAGATTATTTATCTTTGCAATAATATCTCATTTTGCATATTGTTTTGCTTTTGGAATAAACTATATACCATTTTCTACAGGAAATATATTTAATCAAACAAGCATTATGTGGTCACTTGCTTGGTCGGTAGTTGCTCTTTACATTGTAAATGGCAAAACTAATTTAAAAGAATGGCAGAAATGGATATTAGTTATTTTAATAAACATTATTACCTTTTCAGCTGATTGGAGCAGTATAGCAGTAATGGCAATTTTATCTATGTATGAAAATAGAGGCAATTTAAAAAAACAAATGTTAAGCATGAGTTTTTGGGTTTTAATTTATGCAATTGTTTCATTCTTATTTGTAAATAAGGCTTATGGATTAATTACATTAGCAGTTATATTAGTATATCCATTATTAAAGTTTTATAACGGAGAAAAAGGCAAGCTAAATTGGATGAAATGG
>USEW01000187.1 GCA_900553845.1 uncultured bacterium | reverse complement strand
GCCCGAATGAAATGAGGGCGGATGCCACAGGCGGGAAAAAAAACAAACACCGGTTGGACTTCAAAGCCAAAATCGGGGGAATGCGGAAAAAAGGCGTAAGCCAAAGGAATTAGAGAAAGAAATAAAAAAAGAAAGAAAACAACAAATGCAACCCATACGCAATAACGAACAATTATCACTTTACGAAATAATGTCAAAGCTAAGTCTGTTTGAGCATTGGCGATGCCAATGCAAGTTACGCAGGTTTAAATTGAGTTTAGTGATAATGTGAGTGACAAGTGGGTTGCGGTTTTGGGTACTTTGTCCACACAAAACGGATTTGCGTACTGGTGGAGCGAAGCGAATCCCCATAGCGAACAGAACGAGCCGACTTGAGAAAACATAAAAGGCAAGACTCTGTGAGCGTGGAGCAAATCCAAGACAGTACCTCCGTCCGAAGGACTTTATAATAATAATTATTATTAAAACTCTGCAGGCGGGAAAAAGCGTAACCAAGGTTAGTTATAGATAGAAGATAGGAGTTAGTATATGAGTTTTGTACCAGTAGTAATTGAACAGTCATCACGCGGAGAACGTTCCTTTGATATTTTTTCACGTTTACTTCGTGAACGTATAATATTCTTGGGAACACCGGTTGATGATATGGTAGCAAATTTGATTGTAGCGCAGCTTCTGCTGCTTGACAGTGAAAACCCTGAAAAAGATATAATGTTGTATATTAACAGCCCTGGTGGAAGTGTAACAGCTGGTTTTGCAATATATGACACAATGCAACATATAAGGGCAGATGTTTCAACAATATGTCTTGGACAAGCCGCTTCAATGGGTGCATTTTTGCTTTCATCAGGTGCAAAAGGTAAACGTATGTGCTTGCCGCATTCGCGTGTTTTAATCCATCAACCTCTTGGCGGTGCTCAAGGTCAGGCTACTGATATTGAAATTCAGGCAGCTGAAATAATACGTATTAAAAAATCATTGAATGAAATTTTAGCTTCAAATACCGGTCAATCTTTAAAGAAAATTGAAAAAGATACAGACCGCGATTATATCATGACACCGCAGGAAGCTCTTGAATACGGTATGATTGATAAGGTTGTTACACCTGAATCTATTTCGTAAATTTTTGTTAAAATAATTTTAATATTTAGCAAAAAATATTTTTAGGATTTTTGTATGAATATGGAAATAAATTTTAAATCAAATACATATTTAACTAAAATTCCCAAAAAGAAAAAAGTAAAAGCAGGTTCAATCATTGGCACATGTGCAGGTGTTGGAACTGCTTTAGCTTTAATTGGAAAACATCAAGGAGCCAAAGTTTTTAAAAAACCTGATCTGAACAAGTGGAATAAGCCTAAAGATTGGGAAATAAATAAAATTAATTTTGAAGAAAAAGAAATTTTAGCACTTTCAGGCAGTTCTGTTGTTGGCGGGCTTTCAGGAGGGGGGGTGTTTGATGAAAAAGAAAATATTAAACCCAAAGTCCGTGAAGGTGTATTCCAAATGATAGCAAATATGATAGTGCCTATTATTTGTGTTGGCGGCGGAATTAGGATTTTTGATAAATTCATTTCTCCTAAATTAAATATATCGAAGCCAAAACAAAACATAATAAAAGGTATTATGACAATAGGCACTCTTGCAGCCGGTGCAATTGGCGGTAATTATATCGGGAATATTCTAAACGAAAAAGTTTTTAACTCCAAAAAAAAGCGCAAACTTGAACTTAAAGATCTGTCAGGGCATTTAGACGACAGCTGTCTGGCTTTAACTTTAATAACACAGGGCAGAGGAATTTTCGGCAAAATAGCATCACGCTTTATACCGGTTGCACTTTTAATCCCTGGATTTGAAACAGGTCAAAAAACAAAAAATGATGCTTAGAATCTTGCACCATTAAATAATGTCATTTTTTCTAAACAAGTTGTTAAATAACTCTTGGATGAGTTTTGTTATAAACATCTTTTAGGTGTTTTGAACTTACATGAGTATAGATTTGTGTGTTTGAGATACTTGCGTGCCCCAATAGTTCTTGTACAACTCTTAAATCAGCACCTTTTTCAAGCATTTTTGTAGCAAAGCTATGACGAAATTTATGTGGTGTAACATTCTTTGGAAGTTCAATTTGTTTTATTATATTTTTTAGTATTTTTCTTACACTTTGAGCTTGTAAACGATATCCTGTGTAATTTACAAATAATGGCGTATCCTGATTTATTGTATCATTAGGACCGTTTTCATAAAGCATTTTACGTGCTGTTTCAATATATGTCTTTAAAAAACCTTTAGCAGTATTTGAAAATAAGACAATACGTTCTTTATTACCTTTGCCCAAGACTTTTATCTCATTTTCCTCTATATTTAAGTTTCCAAAGTTTAAAGAAGTTAATTCGGAAACACGTATGCCAGTTGAGTATAAAAGTTCAAAAATAGTACGGTTACGAAACCCCTGAACTGTATCGATTGGTATTGTGTTTAATATTTTATTAATTTCATCTTCTGTTAAAAATACAGGTAATTTTTTTTGAAATTTAGGTGCCATTACTCCCTTTAGCGGGTTATTTTTAACAATATTTTCTCGATATAAATATTTATAAAACATCCTTATTGCTGAAATTTTACGTGTTATCGTTGTTTTAGAATAGTCAAAACGTGCAATAAAATTTAAATATTCTTTAACTTTTTGATAATTAACATTTTCAAGTTTAAATTCATCAAGATATATAATAAAACTTAAAATATCAGACCCATACGCTCGGATTGTGTGTATTGAAAAATTGCGTTCGATTTCAAGATAAAGCTTAAAGTTATTTAAATATTCTTTTGATAAATCAACTATCGACACAACTCTATACTCCAATTTTATTTATATTATAATAATATTAATGTATTTT
>USEW01000186.1 GCA_900553845.1 uncultured bacterium | reverse complement strand
TGATATTATAGGGCCGGTAATGGTAGGTCCATCAAGCTCGCATACTGCAGGGGCTGTAAAAATCGGGTATATAGCTAGAAAACTTATGGGAGAGGAGATTGCAGAGGCAGAGATTCTTCTGTATGGTTCATTTCTTGCAACAGGAAAGGGACACGGAACTGATAAAGGACTTTTAGGCGGTGTTTTAGGGTTAAAATTAAGCGATAAAAATATTAAATATGCTTTTAAAATAGCACAAGAACAAAATATAAAAGTTGAAATTGAATACCGTGATGATTTTAATCGCCATCCAAACTCAGTTGATGTAATTTTTGACGATAATAAAATGAAAATAAGTGCAAACTCAATTGGTGGTGGCGAAATTGAAGTTATTAAAATTGATGAAAATTCTTGTTGTATAAAAGGAGACTATCCTACTTTAATTTTAAATTATAAAGATAAACCTGGTATGGTATCGCTTGTTACGAATTTAATATGCAAAAAGAATATAAATATTGCCAATATGACCTGCTCACGTTCATCAAAAGGGCAAACAGCACATATGTCAATTAGTTTAGACAATAATATTGATTTATCTGATATTAAGACTCTTGAAAAAATGGATGAAATATATTTTATTCGATATATTGAGGCTTTAGAAAAATGAGCAACATAAAAACATTTAGTGATTTAATTAATATTTCAAATAGTCAAAATAAAAAAATATTTGAAATATGTCAAGAATATGAAGCTTCCATGATGGAGACGTCTATTGAAAATATACGAAATAAAGTAAATGATAACTTAAATGTAATGAAAGCTGCTATAAAGGAAGGTATAAAAACAAATGAAAAATCCCTAAGTGGTCTTTCTGGAACGGATTGTTATAAAATGCAATATAATGGCTCGAAAGCTGGCTTATTATTTTCAAATGTAATGAATAAAGCAATTATTTATGCCCTTGCATCTTGTGAACAGAATGCAACAATGGGGAAAATTGTCGCTTGCCCTACTGCTGGTGCCTGTGGAATAATCCCGGGAGCTATTGTAGCAATAGGTGAAGAATTAAAAATAGATGAAGAAATACAAATAAATGCCTTGATTACAGCAGGTGAAATAGGAAGAATTATAGCATGCAAAATGGCATTAGCAGGTGCTGTCATGGGATGTCAGGGTGAATGCGGTGTGGCTTCTGGTATGGCATCAGGCGCTATTGTTGAAATGCTAGGCGGGTCAAACGAACAAATACTTAATGCTTGTGCTTTAACATTAAAAAATATAATGGGATTAACATGTGACCCTGTTGCAGGGCTTGTCGAAGTGCCTTGTGTTAAACGCAATGCTTTTTTAACTATCCATTCTTTTACAGGTGCACATCTTGCTATGGCAAATATAAAAAGCTTTATTCCAATTGATGAAGTTATTGACGCAATGAAAGAAGTTGGGAATTTAATGTCTACGACTTTAAAGGAAAGTTCTCAAGGTGGTTTAAGTACTACAAAAACAGCTTTAGCAAAACAAGCTCAACTTGAAAAAATATGGAAAAATAATTAAGGAAATATAATTATGATTGTCGACACACATGCTCATTTGGATTTTGAAAATTATAATGATAATTTAAATGATGTAATAAAAAGAGCATTTGAAAATGATGTTCAAAAAATAATAATCCCTGGTGTTCGTGCTGATTTATGGGAAAATGTTTTAAAAATATCTAATGATTATGAAAATATTTATGCAATGCTTGGTGTTCATCCAAGTGATGTTTCAAGCTGGGATGATAGCATTATAAATAAAATGGAAGATTTTTTAATAAATCAAAAAAAAGTAGTTGGTATTGGCGAAATAGGACTTGATTACTATTATTCAAAGGATGATAAAGAGTTACAAATTGATGTTTTTAAAAAACAAATTGAAATTGCTAAAAAATATAAAAAAACAATTGTTATACATTCAAGAGACGCCCATGGTGACACTTTAAATATAATTAAAGAAACAAAAGCATATGAATTATGTGATATAGTTTTCCACTGCTTTTCAGGCTCTTTAGAGTTTGCAAATGAATGTATAAAATTAGGAGCTTATATTGCAATTGGCGGGGTTGTCACTTTTAAAAATGCAAAAAATGTAAAACACGTTGCTCAAAATATACCGCTAGACAGACTTTTACTTGAAACCGATAGCCCCTATTTAACACCTGCTCCACATCGCGGAGAAGAAAATGAACCAGGTTATACTAAATTTGTGGCAAATGAAATAGCAAATTTAAGAAATATTTCATATGATGAAATAGAAAAAGCAACAACACATAATGTTAAAAAAGTATTTGGAATATAAATAGTTATGCAAAAAATAGGAATTATAAGTTTGGGCTTAATTGGGGGGTCAATATTAAAAAGCTTATCAAAAGTTAATAATATTGAACTTTTTGCATATACAACAAATAATGAAACAATAAATAAAACAAAAACTTATACACCAAATGTTTCTAAAGATTTAAATAATTTAAAAAATTGCGACATAATTTTTGTATGTTCACCTATTTCAAAAATAGAGTCAATGTTGAAAAAACTAAATGGAATTGTTAGCCAAAATACAATTGTAACAGATGTTGCTTCAGTAAAAAGCATATTTATGAAAAATTGTTATAATTTTATTTATATTGGTTCACACCCGATGGCTGGAACGGAAAACGCCGGTTTTGATTATTCAAATGAAAACATGTTTTGTGGGGCAAAATGGGTTATAACACCAAATAAAAATGAAAATATCAAAAATATAGAAAAACTAAAAAATATTATAACATGTACCAATGCAAAACCAATTATAATGGATGCAAATGAACATGATTTAGCCGTTGCACTTATATCCCATATGCCGCTTATTTTATCTCAAGGATTATTTAAAAATATTGAAAATAATAATAATGCAAAACTTCTTGCATCAACAGGATTTCGAGATATGACACGACGTGCAATGTCAAACA
>USEW01000185.1 GCA_900553845.1 uncultured bacterium | reverse complement strand
GTGCCATTATGCTATATGTATATTGTCATTATTTGTTGTGGGTGTAATATGTGATTTTATTTATTCACAAGTTGCAGATATAATAGAAAATAAAATTATTAAATTTAAATAACTATTAGGATACATTATTTTATAATTATTGGAAAGGCTAATTATGAAAATAAATAAATATATGGAATACAAATGTGAAAATGGAAGATTGTCTGAAATGAATTATTTGAAAGGTTTTTCGATTCTTACAATTGTATTAATGCATTTATTAGCATTTGTTGATGTACCTAAAAAATAATTACATTATCAGCGGTTGGAGGAGCAGGAGTACATGTTTTTTTCGTGTGTTCTGGTATGGGACTATATTTTAGTTATTTAAATAAAAAAATAAAATTTATTGAATTTATAAAGAAAAGATGGACTAAGATTTATATTCCATATATTATCGTTGTATTTATTTCTTTTTTATGTCCTTGGATGTATTTGGGAAATGATAGGTTATCAGCTTTTTTAAGTCATATATTTTTATATAAAATGTTTATACCTAAGTACGAAGAAAGTTTTGGCATACAATTTTGGTTTATTTCAACAATAATACAATTTTATCTTTTATTTATTCCAATGTGTAAATTAAAAGAAAAAATAGATAATAATAAATTATTTTTATCAATGGGTTTATTAATAAGTGTTTTTTGGTGGATTATATGTTATGTATTAAATGTTTCAGATATTAGGGTTTGGAATAGCTTCTGTCTTCAATATATTTGGGAGTTTTCTTTTGGAATGGTCCTTGCTGATGAATTAAAAAAAGGTAAAATATATAAGATTTATATATTACAATTATTTTTCGTAGCTGTAGTTGGATTGGGTTTGCAAGCGGGATTAGCTATGTATTCAGATAAATTTAAATTATTTAATGATATACCGGCATTATTTGGATATAGTGCATTATCACTGTTGTTAATGAATATAAAGTTAATTAAGAAAGTATGTGTGATTATATCGAAATTTTCATATGAATTATTTCTTATTCATATTCTTGTATTTAAAACAGTATTTCAAATTATACAATTCAATAGTTTAACAATGCAGATAATAGAGGCATTAATTGCATTTATATTGTCTTTGATATGTGCATTTATATATAATAGATTGATAAACAATTCACTTTTTAAATATTAAAAAAGTGAATTGTGATAAATATAGTATTATTAATCTTTAATTTATAGAATTATTTGTGTTGCAACACTATTATATATAAAAAAATATAATATATTTTAGTAAAAAATATTTTTAATTTTATCGCAATTTTTTATTATTAATTTATTATAATTTTTAACAATTAAAAAAGGGCATTGCTGCCCTTAATTTTTAATGATTATTTATTATTAGGTTTCATTGTTGGGAATAAGATAACTTCTCTGATACTATCATTAGAAGTTAAGAACATTACCAAACGATCGATTCCATAACCGATACCACCTGTAGGAGGTAATCCGTATTCGAGAGCTTCAACAAAGTCATCGTCAATTTCACAGGCTTCATCATTTCCTTTTTTCTTTTCTTCAGCTTGTGCAAGGAATCTTTGATATTGATCAATTGGATCGTTCAATTCAGTGAAAGCGTTGCACATTTCTTTTTTGCAAATATAGAGCTCAAATCTTTCGGTGAATCGAGGGTCTTGAGGATTTTTCTTAGCGAGTGGAGAAATATCAAGTGGATGTCCAGTAACAAATGTTGGTTGAACAAGATGCTCTTCACAAAATTTTTCAAAGAAAGCATTAATGACATGCCCAAATAAGAAATGTTTTTCAACAGGAACATCATATTTATTAGCAAGTTCTAAAGCTTCTTCAAGAGATTGTACTTTTGTAAAGTCAACTCCACAATATTCATTTATCAATTCACACATGGATGCTTTTTTAAATTCTGGCTCTAAATCTACATCATATCCCATCCAGTGAATTTTATAAGTGCCACGAATTGTTTTAGCAAGATGTCTAAACATTGTTTCTGTTAATTCAACCATATCATCTAAATTTGCGTAAGCTTGATATAGCTCCATTGAAGTAAATTCTGGATTATGAGTTAAGTCCATGCCTTCGTTTCTAAAGCATTTGCCGATTTCGAAGACTCTTTCCATTCCACCAACAATTAGTCTTTTTAATGAAAGCTCAGTTGCTATTCTAAGGTAGAAATCTTTATCAAGAGTATTATGATGAGTGATGAAAGGACGAGCGTTAGCACCGCCTAAAATTGGGTGAAGAGCTGGAGTTTCAACTTCGACAAAATTTCTTTCATCAAGAAATTTACGAATTTCTTTAACGATGAGAGGACGCAAAAAGGCAGTTTTACGTGCATCAGCGTTCATAATAAGATCTACATATCTTCTTCTATATCTCTCTTCAACATCAGTTAATCCGTGAAATTTTTCAGGTAATGGTTTTAAAGCTTTTGTTAAATGATAATAATGATCAACGCGAATTGTTAATTCGCCTGTTTGAGTAACCATTGCGGTTCCTTCGAGTCCACAAATATCACCTAAATCTGCTAAACGGAAAATACTATAGTTTTCTTCACCAACATTATCTTGTTTGATATAAGCTTGTATGTCTCCATATCTGTCGCGAATGTGGAAGAAAGATGCTTTACCCATTTTTCTAAGAAGAACTATTCTTCCAGTAATTTTAAATGGTTTTTGATTTTGAGGAACATCTTCTTCCTTTTTTATATTTGCAAAACGTTCTTTAAGTTCTGCACTATTTGTATCTTGAACAAACTTAGAACCAAATGGATCAACGCCAAGTTCTCTGTATTTGGCTAATTTGTCACGTCTAGCTTGTTCTTGTTGTGTTAATTGTTTTTCAGCCATATAAAAACCTCCCGTGGTTTCTTTTAAATTTTAGCAAAAAAAATAATTTATTTCTATATATAAAAGATAAATATGTATAGCGAATATTAAATCTTATTTTTCAAAAAAATGACAAATAGAGAAATATTCAAAAAAAT
>USEW01000184.1 GCA_900553845.1 uncultured bacterium | reverse complement strand
TAAAATAAAAACAGCATATAAATTTGAAACAAGGGAGTAGTGAATGTTAAAGTTTGATTATAATAATGTAAAAGAGGAAGTTGTTGGAGAGGAAAATGGTTTAAATATTGAAGCTGCTTTTGAACATTATAAAAATCAAATTTCAAAAATAATAATGCATTTAAATTCTATAAAAGATAAACCTGGTGCCATGCTACAATGGATGAATCTTGGTTATAACGAAGAAACAGTGTGGTATGTAAAAGAGTACGCTGCACTTGTCGAGAAAAGGTTTGACAATATTCTGGTTCTTGGGATTGGCGGCTCTGCACTTGGTGGTATGGCCGTGTGTGAATCATTGTTGCCTGCATATTGGAATTTACTTACAAAAGAACAAAGAAATAATTTGCCAAGAATATTTTTTCTAGACAATATTGACCCCGACCAGATGAATGGTTTGCTTGATATTCTTGATCTAAAACGTACTCTTGTTTGTGTTGTTACAAAATCAGGCTCAACAGCTGAAACTATGTCGCAGTTTATGATAATAAAAAAGAGACTTGAAGACTTGCTTGATGAAAACTACCGGAAAAATATTGTAGCGATAACAGACCAAAATATAGGTATTTTACGTCAATTATCAGACCAGGAAGGTTATAAAACATTTGTTGTACCTGATGATGTTGGTGGAAGATTTTCTGTTTTTTCATCTGTTGGCTTGTTGCCTTTTGCACTTGTTGGTATTGATATTGACCAGTTAATGCAAGGCGTTAAAGATATGGATTTAGCTTTAAAAAATACCGACATTTGGAATAATATAGCAGCCCAGAATGCATTGATTCATTATTTGCTTGACAGGGAAAAAGGAAAAAATATATCTGTTATGATGCCTTATTCCAATAAACTTAAATATGTTGCGGACTGGTACATACAGCTGTGGGCGGAATCTTTAGGCAAAAAAGTTGATAAAGACGGCAATACTGTAAATGTAGGACAAACACCAATAAAGGCAATTGGAGCTACTGACCAACATTCTCAGATTCAGCTTTTTAATGAAGGTCCAAATAATAAAATAATAAACTTTATACGTGTTGAAAACTTTAATACAACATTGGAAATACCTAGAATTTTTGAATATACCGGCGTTGGATATTTAGGCGGGAAAACAATCAATTACCTTTTAAATGCCGAAGCGGATGCAACAAAAGTGGCATTGAGCGATTATAAAAGACCAAATGTCACAATAAGTCTTGAAAAAACCGATGCTTATCATATTGGTCAACTTTTATATATGCTTGAAGTGCAAACAGCTATTGCTGGAGAATTGTATAATATTAATACTTTTGACCAACCAGGAGTTGAGCAGGCTAAAAATTATACATATGCACTCATGGGACGTGTTGGATATGAAGATTCACGTCAAATTCTTGAACAAAAAATGAATCCTTATGTCTGATTAAATTTTTTATTAATGATGATTGTTAAAGGCATGCCCTGACGTAAAAAACCGTCATCTTGTTTTATATAAACCCTTATCTGATAAACTAAATCTGTTCGTAAATTTGTGGTTTCAACGGTTTTAGGGGTAAATTCAGAAACAGGTGAAATAAAACCTATTGTTCCTTGGTATTCTCTTTTTGTTCCCGTTTCTGGATTTATACTATCTGTTATAACTTTTGCCAACATACCATATTTTATATTACCTAAATCTTTTTCATTTACATAAGCTCGAACCCAAATAGGTTCATTTTTAGTTAAAGTGTATACACTTTGATTTGGATTGACTATTGCTCCTTCTTCCTCAATACGTGTTGTAATTATACCATTTGAAGGTGAATATAATTTGGTATCCTCTAAATTAATTTTATCAACTTCGTTTTGCGCAATACTTTGCATATATTGGGCATAAGTATTATTTTTTCTTTCTAATAAAGCATCACATTGCTGTTTTGATGTAATATTTTCTTGGCATAATTCTACATGACGAAAGTAATCATTATTTGCTTTATCCATTAATGCTTTTGATTGCAATATTAAAGCTTTCGATTTATCGTATATTGCTTTATAATCTCGACTATCAAGCACAGCAATAAGCTCGCCCTTTTTTACCTTATCACCTTCCTCATAAAACATTCTTTTTATACGTCCTGATACTTTAAATGCAAGGTCAACTGTCCTTATTTCAATATTGCCATATAATATTATCTTATCTTTATTTTCAAGTTTCTTTTTATAATTTATATAAACAAAAATTGATAATATGAAAATAAGTATTATAAACAAGATTATCAAAAAAACTTTTAATCTGCTCTTTTTCAATTAATATTTCCTCCACAAGCTTTATATAAAGAAACTAAACTAATAAGTTTTGCGGTTTTTGCTTCTAAATAATATTTTTTATATTTTAAATAATCAATATTTTTCTGCATAATTTCCTGCTGTGCGATTACACCTTTATTATATTTTTTTGTTTCATAGTTTAATTTTTTATTTTCAATAGATAATATACTGTATGCTTGGGCTTCTATTTTTTTATTTTCATTAACATCAAACAAACTGTCATTGACTTCCTTCTGTGCCTCAAGTGTTAATTTAAAATAACTCTCAAGTGCTTGTTCATATTGATTTTTCTTTAATTTAAGATTGGCTGTTTTTTTTCCTCCCATAAAAATATCAAAAGTAGCGCCAGCTAAAATTGAAGCAAGTGTTGCCTCCCATGAAAAAAAGTTTCCAACCCCAAACGTATTAAAAATATAAGCGCCAAATACATTAAAACTTGGAAAAAATTCTTTTCTAGCAATTTTTATATCTATTTTATATGATTTTAACTGTTGTTCAAGTGATAATATATCAGGACGGAAAAAAACAACATCAGAACTAAGACAGGCAGGAATTTTATATTTATTTTTATCATCATAATCATATAAAGATAAATGTTTAACTTCAAAATTATTTATATCAGTTCCGTTTGGGGTAAGAAGTACAAAAAAAGTCGTACGAAGAACGTTGTATTTTTTATAAAGATTATCAAGAGTATT
>USEW01000183.1 GCA_900553845.1 uncultured bacterium | reverse complement strand
GCTTATGATGCTGTTCGGATTGGTGTTGCCGTCCAACCCGTGGATTGTCAAATTCGTGGTTATGGCAGTTTGTAACGGCATAGTCGGTTTCGGACAAGGCTTTTACACCGTCATGCTCATTTATATGGCGGATACTGTCGAATACAACGAATGGAAAACAGGCAGGCGTGAGGAGGGACTTATCTTTTCGGTCAGACCGTTCACGGCGAAAATGGGTTCTGCTTTAATGCAGTTTTTGGTTATGCTCGTTTATCTTGTGGTAGGCGTAACGAATTATACAAATCAAATTTCAAATCTCGAAAACCAAGCGTCGAAAGGCGTTATCACCGACGCTATCAAACTCGAAGGTATTCAAAATATAATTAGTTCGGTTCCTAAGTCAAGCACTATGGCTCTGCTTTGCTGTATGTGCCTTATTCCCGTCGCATTTTTGATTGTAGCAATTATTATTTACAAGAAAAAATGTATCATAGACGATAAGTTTTATAAAAAAATGGTTGAAGAAATTGACAATCATACGTCGCCTGCGTATGTAAACGGACTTATAACGGAAGACGTCGTAGAAAATAAGGATGCAAATCCTTAATTTTCAAGCTGTTTGGGATCATGTCAGAAGGGGATAAAGCAAAAAAGCTTGAAGGAAAAGAAATTAGTGATGAAAACAACAAAGGGCAACCCAATTTTATATGTTGCATCGTTTTTTTTGCCCTCCAGACGGGGTTACTTTTGTGGAAAAAGTAACCAAAAACGCAACCACTTGCTTGTCATAGCTGTGCTAAATTCAACCAAACAGCGGATTTTCGGACGTGCGAAGTCCCGGGGAGCGAAAAGCCGGAGCCGGCAGCACGAAGTGCGACAGGCGGAACGTTTTGAGCTCGAAGAGAAAATCCAAGACAGCCTTAACTCGCGCTAAGCGCTCAGACAGACGGCTGCCTGTCAATGTTTCATTAAGCACTGCTTATTCCGAAGCTGCGGTTTGCAAGTGTTGAGTCCATTCCACGTTGGTGGAGGGAAACAATAAACGTCTTCTCGTAGAATATCTCCCCACTTTGGTCAGATGCTGACAGCTCCTCTTGTAGACGAAGCCCAAAACTGAGCTTTACAAGGGAGGGTACTTGTAGAGTAAACAAGTTCAGCATGACAGGAAATTAAAGAAATGTGGAAACCCAGCAAAAAAGGGGCAACCCCAATTTTATTTGTCATATTCCTAATTATAAATATAGCTTAAAAAATATTGCCTTTTATAACATTTGATACCCAAGGAATATATACGTACTTTCCTTTTAGTGTCCCATATGATAAATATAAGATAAACAAAAATATAAAAATATTAATAATTGACATATGAAATGGACCAAAATTAACTAATGATATATTTAAGAAAAAATTTAATGTACTTATAATTGCATTAAAAAAAGGAACATATGTTAAGATATTAAGAATAAATATTAATAAATGTGCAGCTAAATAGTATAATAGCATTAAAAAAATAGATTGCATTATATGATATTTTAAAAACGGTTTCAAATTGGATTTAGCTAAAGCTGCTAATAACAACCAAATAATACCAATAATACCACTTGTAACATAAGATAGAACTGCTATAACGCGTTCAGGCATTGATGGCATATTATGTTGAAAAGAATAGCATGGCGGCATTTTTATCTCCGTAAAAATTTACAAAATACAAAAACAACTTAACAAAATAAGTAAAAATTAAGTTGTTTTTGTATTAAAAATATTATTAGTTGTCCAATACATATCCAATGATTGATGCTTCACGTGCACGTTTAACAGCACGTGCTATCATTCTTTGGTGTTCAGCACAAGTACCTGTAATACGTCTTGGTAAAATTTTGCCGGCTTCTGTTAAATATCTTTTTAACTTTTGACCGTCTTTATAATCAACACTTGTTACTTTATCTGCGCAGAATGTACAATTTTTCCTTTTTTTCTTATCTTGTTGTTCTCTTGCCATTATTTTTTCCTTTTTTATTACTTTTTACTTTTATCTAAACAATAAATTAAAATGGTATTTCATCTTCACCTAAAAGTTCATCACTAAATTCTTCCTCTGCAAACTCAACAACGCTATTGTCTTGTTCTTCAATATCTTTTGAGATGTTTCTTGAAGCGTTTGCACTTTGAATTTTTTCAAACGAACTTATATCTATTTCAGCAACTTTACGTTCTGTTTGTCCATCTTCTGATTTTATACTTATCATCAATAGACGTCCTTCAACAACCACTTTATCATTTTTCTTCAATTGTTCAAACACTTTTTGAGCTAAATTTCCAATAGCTCGAACGTAAACAATATTTTGCTCATCTTCCATTTCTGCAAAATCAAGCGGAAAAGATGCTATTGCTACATTATTTGATGTAAATCTCTTCTCCGGAGCTTTTATTATTGTGCCTGAAATAGTAGCTTTTGCTAAACTCATATTTTTTAAACTCCAACTTTTGACATTTCCATAAACATTGTTCTTATTATAGCATCATTTAAACGTAATTGACGCTTAAATTCTGCAACTTTTTGCTCAGGAATTGATAGTTGTATTGCTGTAAAGTATGCATCTCTAAATTTTTGTACTTCATAGGCCAACTTTTTGCGACCCATTTTGTTTATATTTTTTACTTCTCCATTATAAGACTTTATTAATTCGCTTAATTTGTCAATTAGATTGTCAACTTCATCCGAATCCATGTTTGGTCTTATAATTGCCAATAATTCATAAGTTTTCAACTTTTTATCTCCTTTACCATATAATTATTTATTTTTTTATTAAATCAATAATATAAACCTTAACATAAACAAAAAAATTATACAAATTTAAAATTTATATTGTTACAAATTTGTTAATTTGTAATATAATTTTATTTATGAAGTAAAATTTTTATTTGAAAGGTGTAATAATTATGGATTATTTAATTGAGGTTGGAACCGAAGAATTACCTTATAAATTTATATTAAGTGCTAAAAAACAACTTGAAAATGCTTTTCAGAAACTTTTTCAAGAAAATGCTA
The DNA here is from genome assembly GCA_900553845.1 of uncultured bacterium. GTDB lineage: Bacteria > Cyanobacteriota > Vampirovibrionia > Gastranaerophilales > Gastranaerophilaceae > UMGS1477. The sequence continues at coordinate 9 of USEW01000183.1, read as the reverse complement.
TATCATTTG
>USEW01000182.1 GCA_900553845.1 uncultured bacterium | reverse complement strand
CACATTCGTCTTCATTTAAAACATAAGTTTCAAATAACTCTTCTTTATTTTCCATATCCACAATCTTGTCCTCTTCAATCAAATTAGTAAATTAAATTTATATATTTATTATATAAATTTAGACGAAAAGAAATAATAATTGTTCCTAATTATTTTTTTCTGTTATAATTTTTTATATGAATAATTAAGGAGAATAAATTTTATATGAAACACTCAAGAAGATTGGACCAAATTCCACCATACCTATTTGCCCAGATTGATGCAAAAATAGCTCAAGCAAAAGCAAAAGGTTTTGATATTATATCATTAGGAATTGGTGATCCTGATAAACCCACTATTGATGCTGTTGTAAATAGAATGCATAAAGCAATCGATAATCCAAAAAACCATGATTATCCACCATATGACGGTACAGTTGAATTTAAAGAAGCAAGTGCAAAGTGGATGAAAGAACGTTTTAATGTTGATATTGACGCTAAAACAGAAGTTTTAGCTAATATTGGTTCAAAAGAAGCTATTGCACATGTTTTCTTTGCTTATGTTGACGAAGGTGATTATACATTAGTGCCGGATCCAGGCTATCCTGTATATAAAAATGCAACTATTTTAGCAGGCGGAACATCTTATTCAATGCCATTAACTCAGGATAATAAATTCCTTCCTGATTTTGACAAAATACCTTCTGATATCGCTCAAAAATCTAAATTAATGTTTCTAAATTATCCAAATAATCCAACTGGTGCTGTTTGTGATTTAGAATTTTTGAAAAAAGCTGTTGATTTTTGTAAAAAATATGACATTTTGTTATGCTATGATAACGCATATTGTGAAATGACATATGATGGTTATGTTGCTCCATCTGTTCTTCAAATTGAGGGTGCAAAAGATGTGGCTATTGAGTTTTATTCTCATTCAAAATCATATAATATGACAGGCTGGCGTGTTGGTTTTGTAGCCGGTAATAAAGATGCAATAAAAGCTTTGGGAACAATAAAAAACAATATTGATTCAGGTGTATTTAAAGCTATTCAAGAAGCTGCTTGTGAAGCTTATAATGCTCCAAAAGAACAAATTGAAGCTTTAAATAAAATGTATAAAGAACGCAAGGTTGTTATGGAAGAAGGATTAAGAGAGTTAGGCTGGAATGTTGAATCTTCAAAAGCAACTTTTTATATTTGGATCCCAGTACCAAAAGGTTTTACATCTGAAGAATTTGCCACATTATTGTTAGAAAAAGCACATGTTGTTGTTCCCCCTGGAAACGGTTATGGGGCTTGCGGTGAAGGATTTATACGTATTGCTATAACTAAACCAGTTGATGTTTTAAAAGAAGCTTTAAAACGTATGAAAGATGCGGGTATTAGCTATAACATGACAAAAGAACTTGCAAATAGCTTGTAAATTTAAAATTTTTGAGGTAATTTAATAAAGAACAGTTTAAAGTAAAAGGAGATTTTTTATGACAGAGAGAAAACTTGTCGGAACAAATGAAATGTTCAAAGCTGCACAAGAAGGAAACTATGCTATTGGTGCATACAATGTAAATAATATGGAAATATTGCAAGCTATTGCTGAAGCTGCTGAAGAAACACGTTCTCCAATTATTTTACAGGTATCAGCAGGTGCTCGTAAGTATGCAAATCAAACTTACTTAATTAAGTTAGTTGAAGCTGCTCTTGCTACAACTACTGTACCAATTGCTTTACACTTAGACCATGGTGAAGACTTTGAAATTTGTAAAGCTTGTATCGATGGTGGTTTTTCTTCAGTTATGATTGATGGTTCTCGTTTTCCAATTGAAGAAAATATTGCAGTTACAAAAAAAGTTGTTGAATATGCTCACCAACGTGGTGTTTCAGTCGAAGCTGAATTAGGTAAATTGGCTGGTGTTGAAGATGATGTTAAAGTTCATTCAAAAGATGCAACTTATACAGACCCACAAGATGCTGTACGTTTTGTAAAAGAAACAGGTTGTGATTCTCTTGCTATTGCTATTGGAACAAGTCATGGTGCTTATAAGTTTTCAGGTGAAGCTAAGTTAGATTTTGATAGACTTGCTGAAATTAGAAAAGCTTTGGAAGAAGCTGGCTATAAAGATTTTCCGCTTGTTCTTCACGGTTCTTCCTCTGTTCCTCAGTATTTGGTTGAAGAATGTAATAAATATGGCGGTAAGTTGCCTAATGCTAAAGGTGTTCCTGAAGAAATGCTTGCTTATGCAGCTAAAAATGGTATTGCGAAAATCAATATTGACACAGATTTACGTTTAGCTATGACTGCTACTATTCGTAAGTTATTTGTTGAAAAACCTGAAGCGTTTGACCCACGTGGATATATGGGACCTGGTAGAACTGCTGTTAAAGAACTTGTAAAACATAAAATGGAAGTTTTAGGAACTGCAGGTCACGCATAATCTTTAAATTTTTAAAATAAAAAGCTCCTTTTGGTAATACCTAAGGAGCTTTTTTGTTAAGAAATGTTACAATATGTTGTAATCATAGCAATTTTTTTTTTTAGTATTATAAAAAATGTAATAATATATGGAGGTTTTGAATATGATGCAATTATCAAGACAAATTACTAAAAATCCTATGGGGGCGGTTGTTGCACTTACCGTTGGTGCAAAAGCTGCTGTAACTGTTGCAGCTTTTGCATCATCTCTTGCTATGTCAGGAGCTGTTGTTGATAAGTTTGATAAAAAAGGTTCATCTGAACGAAAAAAACTTGAAACAATAAATCAAAATTTACAAAATGCTCTTGATGATTTAGATAAAGACCGCAGCAAAGCTATAATGAATAACATTTTGCAAGGAAATAAAGACCATAGCGTTAATACATTTGCATAAAAATGCTCCTAGCTTAATTTTTATTAAGCTATTTATAGACTAAGAAAAAAAACACTTTAAATAAATAATTGAACATAAAATTGAAATTATTGGAATAGCTATTCACACATAATGCTTAAAGAATAAACTAAGTATGAAAATATTTTAAACACCCTTCTTTTTATAAGAAGGGTGTTTTTTATATATTAAAAAATATTAAGAAATTCTATTCATTTTTGTTTACAA
>USEW01000181.1 GCA_900553845.1 uncultured bacterium | reverse complement strand
ATAACTTTATTTTTATCAATGAAGTGATTTAGAATGGGACATAAAGGTTCATAGTATGCTAAATCAAACATAGGACCATGCCCTCCGGGGAAGAAAATCGCATCATATTCATTATAGTCAATATCAGTAAGCTTTTTTGTATTTTTTAAAACTTCTAAATTGGTTTTCCAATTTTCATCAATATTATCTTTTATACTTAAAGGGTCAATTGGTGCATTACCACCTAAAATACTTGCAACTTCTACATTAAATCCTTTATTTTTAAACATTAAAAAAGGAATCATGAACTCTTCAAGATAAACGCCTGTTGGAGTTTTATCCCTAAATTTACTTGTATTAGTAACAACAATTAAAATATTTGTCATTTATTTTTCTCCCAAGTATTTATTTATATTTATTTTAAGCTTTCATATAGATAAAAACATTGATAAAATAACTTAATTTATTTTGTGTTATTATTTTATTTAAAATGCAATAATTAATTTTTTGTTAATAATTAATAAAAATAATAAAAAAGATAGTATAAATAATATTGTAGATAAGTTAAAAAAGTTGAGTAAAGAAGGAGGCACAAATTATGTCAATTAAACCATTGTATGACAAAATCGTAATTAAAGTTATTGATGATACACAACAAACTTCAGGTGGTATATTTATACCTGATAGTGCAAAAGAAAAACCACAAAAAGGTGAAGTTGTGGCTGTTGGAGAAGGTAAAATATTGGATAACGGAAGTCGTGAGCCAATGGATGTCAAAACTGGCAATGTTGTTTTATTTGCTAAATATTCAGGCAGCGACGTAAAAGTTGATAATGAAACTTTCAAAATATTATCTGTTAAAGATGTATTAGGTATTATTGAATAGGTAAGAATAAAAAGAGGTATTTTAAAATGGCTAAAAAAATAATATTTGACGAAAAAGCTCGTAAGGCTTTATTAAATGGTATCGATGCCGTGGCTGATGCTGTTAAAGTTACATTAGGACCAAAAGGTCGTAATGTCATATTGGAAAAAAGTTTTGGAACACCACAAATAGTAAATGATGGCGTTACAATTGCAAAAGAAATTGAACTTGAAGATGGTTTGGAAAATGCAGGTGCACAATTATTAAAAGAAGTATCATCACGTACAAATGATGTAGCTGGTGATGGAACTACAACAGCTTCTGTCTTGGCTCAAGCTATAGTTCGTGAAGGCATACGTAATCTAACTGCAGGTGCTAATCCTGTTGGGATGAAACGCGGAATTGATAAGGCTGTTGAGTTATCTGTTGAAAAAATCAAAGCTATGTCAAAACCTGTAAACTCAAAAGAAATGAGATCACAAGTTGCTACTATTTCAGCAGGCAATGACAAGTTTATAGGTGACTTAATTGCTGAATCAATGGAAGCAGTTGGAACTGATGGTGTAATAACAGTTGAAGAATCAAAATCATTTGGTACTGAAAAAAAAGTTGTTGAAGGTATGCAATTTGACAAGGGTTATATATCTCCATATTTTGTAACTGACCCTGAGCGTATGGAAGCAGTGTTAGAAGATCCTTATGTATTATGTGTAAACAAAAAAATCAATTTGATTGCAGACTTGGTTCCTGTTTTGGAAGAAGTTGCGCGTGACGGTCGTTCTTTACTTTTAATAGCTGAAGACGTTGAAGGTGAAGCTTTGGCTACTTTGGTTGTTAACACAATGAGAAAAGTTCTTCGCGCTGTTGCTGTAAAAGCTCCTGGTTTTGGTGATAGACGTAAAGCTATGTTAGAAGATATTGCTATTTTAACAGGCGGTCAAATGTTTACCGAAGAACTTGGTATTAAGTTAGAAAACGTTACAACTCAAATGATGGGTAGAGCAAAACGTGTTACAGTTACAAAAGACGAAACAACTATTGTTGTTGATGATAGCACAAAATCTGCTGTTGCTGATAGAATTAGTTTAATAAAACGTCAAATTGAACAATCAGATAGTGAATATGATAAAGAAAAACTTCAAGAACGTTTGGCTAAATTATCAGGCGGTGTTGCTGTTATTGAAGTTGGTGCAGCTTCTGAAGTTGAATTAAAAGAACGTAAATTGAGAATTGAAGATGCTTTAAATGCAACTCGTGCAGCTCAAGAAGAAGGTATTGTACCTGGCGGTGGTGTTACATTGGTTCGTGTTCAAGAACACTTATCTGAAAACATCGATAAAATCCCATTTGCAACAGATGATGAAAAAATCGGATATAAAATACTTATGACAGCATTAGATGTACCTTTAAAACAAATAGCATTTAATGCTGGTGCAAAAGGTGATGTTGTTGTTGATACAGTTAAAAAAGAAAAATGTGCATATGGTTATGATGCTTTAATGAATAAATATGTTGACATGTTTGAAGCAGGTATTGTTGATCCGGCTAAAGTTACACGTAGTGCTTTAGAAAATGCAGCATCTGTTGCTTCTATGCTTCTTACAACCGAAGCAGCTGTGGTAACAATTAAGGAACCAAAATCTAATGCTCCTCAAATGCCTGACATGGGTGCGATGGGTGGCATGGGCGGTATGATGTAGTTTTCATATTTGCGCGAAACTTATAAAAAGAGCGTCTATATATAGGCGCTTCTTTTTTTGTGTTAAAAAAGTTACTTGACTTCACATTTTTTTGTTGATAATATAATCTTATGCCACAATAGCTCAGTTGGTAGAGCAAGGGACTGAAAATCCCTGTGTCCTTGGTTCGATTCCGAGTTGTGGCATATTTTTATAGGTTTCTATTATTTTTTCTTGTCCATTCTGTGTCCATTTTTTATTTTTACTATATTATCTATAAGAATTGTAGTAATTTTTTTAGTGAAAAAATACAAGATTTCAATTAAAACGTTAGTTAAAATAAAACAGCTCACAAAGTTATTAAAATATAATTTATAATATTTTTTTCAAAAAAATCATATCTTTCAATTGTATTCCATTTTCAAAAATAGGATGTGGGTAGTTTTTGGTAAAAAAATTTTTTATTTTTTTAAATTCTACAAAACCTCTTTTTTTATAAAAATGCAAGGTTTTGTCATTTTCGCCGGTTCCTAAAATTAATTCTTTATATTTTGTTTTATAAT
>USEW01000180.1 GCA_900553845.1 uncultured bacterium | reverse complement strand
CATATAAAAATAAGTAAAACACTAAAAACGAGTTATATCAATATAATTAAGCTTTTTATGCGAGTATTATTAAGAAATATTAAAAAAGTATATATCAATATAATATTAACATATTGTTGAATTTTAGCCATAATTGTAAATAAATGTTAAGAAAAATATATAAAAAAGAGCAATTTTTTATATATTGTAACGTTTATATATATGTAAGAGTTAAACAAAAAACAAAGAAAGGTCGAAAAAATGGCACAAGTAACACAAGCTTCAACTCGCGGAAACATTCAATGGTTAACACTTCAAGAAAATCAATTAAACCGCGCTATCCGCACAAATAATGAAGAAGTTATCCGTTTAACTCGTTTAATAAGCGATATCACAACTGATATAACATCAAAAGAAGAACAGATTCAAGACTACGAAGCACAATTAGAATCTGGTTGTGATTGTGGCGAAGCAACTTGTCAAGCTTTTAATGACATTCGTTCAATGATGCGTGAACTTGAAACACAAGTTAATACTTTAGAAACTGAACAAGATCGTGCTGAACAAAGAGAAACTGAACTTCAAACAGAAAACAATGAATATGAAATAAAACTTGAAGCAATACAAGCACAAAAGCAAAAATCTCAAAAATGGTTAGACAATGCAAACACATTTAGCAGAACATAAAAATTTGATTAAATAAAAGATAAAATGGGGAAAATCTTTTATTTAAGTTCAAAATAAAACAAACACAAAACACAAAGAACAAAAAACAAACATTTTCGGGTATTACTAGATTTCGGTATGGGGGAAAACATAATGACAAACTTTATTTTTAAACAATGTACAAATTTGGTAGTTGACGCTTACAAAGAATCAAGTATTAAATTTGATGAAGTACAAAATCAGGAAAAAGGCAGAACTTATTCAAGCTTATCTTCAATGCTTAAGGAAAACTTTTTCCTAGGTTCAACCAAATTTGGTGAAAACTTTATAGCTTAATATACACTTAACGGTTTAAAAATCTTTAATAAAAATTCATCATTTAGTCGATTTTATATTAATTATATTTAGTTAAGATATGTTAAGTTATTGAGCTTTTATTAAAGGTTTTTACTTTTCATCATGAACTTAAATGAATTATGTTTACTTGAATTTCTTAAAAACTCCGAAGGATTAACACAACTTATTATTCTTTTGAATAATGATTTCCCTGAAAATGTTTTATTAACTGCTGTACAATATGAGAATTATGTTATATAGTTAAAATATTATGGATAATTTTAATTTTAACTTTAATAAAAAAAATTTAATAATAAGTGCAATATTTATTGTTTTTATTGTACTTTTTATGGTGTTTAACTTTTCAAATATAATTAACTTTTTTGATATTATTGAAAATAAAACTTTTGATTTAAGACAAAATATTATAGCTCCATATAAAAAGGCAAGTAATGATATAGTTATAATTACGATTGATGATAAAAGTTATGAGGGATTAACACAAAAATTTGGCGAATGGCCTGTTCCAAGAGGTGTGTATGCAAGACTTGTAAATGAACTTCAAAGACAAAATCCAAAAGTTATAACTTTTGATTTAATGTTTGTAAATCCTATGCGTTATATGAAAGAAAATGATACTGCACTTATTAATGCATTTAAAAACAATAATAATTTATATACTGCGATAAATTTTGATAACCAGGATAGACGTTCACGTAAGCCTATCGAGCTTCCTGAAAGGCTTATGACTTCTGTTGTATCAAGTTCAAAAAATATCAATTTTCAAAATGATAAAATAAATTTTAGCAACTGCCGTTCTATTTTACCGGGTATTATAAATGCAACTTCGAATATAGGTCATGTTAATATGACAAGAAGTGATGATGGCATTGTCAGAACTTTTCCTGTATTTGTAAAATACCGCGATGACTTTTACCCTCATCTTGGCTTAAAAACAGTTAATGCATATTTAAATCAAAACTATGAAATATATAATATTGACAAAAAAAGTAATCTTATTTTAAACAATATAAAAATACCTCTTGATTGTGAAGGTTTTGCTATTTTAAACTGGTATGAATCTCAAAATGGAAAAGTAGGCGGTTTTAATACTTATTCATTATTCGATGTTATTGAAGCAATGGAACAAAATACATTAAATGAATTTGATTTTAAGGATAAAATTATTTTAATAGGTACATCGGCTTCTTCTTTGTATGATATAAAAAGTGCGCCAACTGATAAGTTTTTGCCAGGTGTAGGTTTAATTGCCACTTTTATAAATAATGTTTTAGACAATAATTTTATATATAAGTTAAATGTTCAATTCAATGCAATAATTGCAATAATTTTAAGTGCAGTTATTGTTTTGGGGCTTTTATTAATAAATTCAACAATTTTGTCTGTTGCTTTTGCCGTTTCTCTGGCAATAGTTTATGTAATTGTTGCAACTCTTGTTATGCATTATTTTAATATATGGATTGGAATTATTTTACCAATATTAATGATGACCATAACTTTTATCATAATGTATATTTACAAATATTTAATAAAGGCCAAAGATTTAGAGTATACATATAAACTTGCAACAACTGATGCAATGACAGGATTATATAATCATCGTTATTTTCAGGAGCAAATGTTTTTATCTGTTGAAACAGCAAAGAGATATGAAGGTGTTACATCACTTATATTAATAGATATTGACTTTTTCAAAAAATTTAATGATACATACGGGCATCAAGCAGGAGATGCTGTTTTAAAGCAAGTTGCCCAGGTTATAAAGCAAAATATAAGAACAACTGATATTCCTTGTCGTTATGGAGGTGAGGAAATGAGTGTTATATTGTCAAATACTAATTATGAAAAAGCACTGCTTACAGCACAAAAAATCTGTGATGCTGTTGCAACAAGACAATTTAAATTAAATAATGTGGTAACGGTTAATGTAACAATAAGTTTGGGTGTTGCATCATTTCCAAAAGATGCAAAATCCGTTGAGGATATGATTGAAGCTGCCGATAAAAATTTATATTTAGCAAAAGAAAACGGTCGCAATCAGGTGGGAAATTTTGTAAATCAGGAAGAACAAAATAAAAATATTGCTTCTACTCAAAACGCTATTTATGATTATGGTGAAAT
>USEW01000179.1 GCA_900553845.1 uncultured bacterium | reverse complement strand
AAGCTATGCTTGTGATTTACATTCAGATGTATTGGATGTAGTGAATAAGGCAAAGAATCTAGGCTTTTCGCAAACCGTGCTTTCTGCAAGTAAAATGGATTATCTTCTTAAACAAATGGAAACCTTGCATGTAGATGATTTATTCGATTCGATATATGGAATCAATGATATCTATGCAAAAAGTAAAGTGGAATTAGCTCATGCGTTTAAACAAACTTGTAGCCTAGATGATGAAATTTATTTTGTAGGAGATAGCGTTCATGATTATGAAGTTGCAAAAAGTATTGGAGAATCAATAAACGATTATAAAGTTATAGTTGACAAATCGACTGTTCCTGTTGGAACTGCTGATGCTGTCACTAAAATTATAAAAGGAAAAACAAGTATAGAATTTGATGTTGTTTCAAATCCTGAATTTTTGAAACAAGGTGCTGCGGTTGATGACTTTTTAAAACCTGATAGGGTAGTTATTGGTTCAAATTCACAAAAAGCAACTGAAATAATGCAGGAATTATATTCACCATTTTTACGTACAGGTAATCCAGTTATTATTATGGACGTAAAATCAGCTGAAATGACAAAATATGCAGCAAATTCTTTTCTAGCAGTTAAAATTTCGTATGCAAATGAAATTGCAAATATATGCGAACAAGTTGGAGCTGATGCTGAAATGGTTCGTATTGGAATGTGTTCCGATAAAAGAATAGGTTCCCAGTTTTTATTCCCCGGGTTAGGATATGGCGGAAGTTGTTTTCCAAAAGATGTAAAAGCACTTCTTAAAACAGCAAAAGATAATAAATGTGATTATCAACTTTTACAAGCTGCTGATGATGTTAATAAAAAACAACGTTTGATATTTATTGGTAAAATATTAAATAAATTTGGTAATGATTTAAGTAATAAAACGTTTGCTATATGGGGGCTGGCTTTTAAGCCCAAGACAAATGATATGCGTGAAGCACCTGCTATCACGATTATTGAAGCTTTGTTAAGTCATGGTGCAAAAATCCAAGCCTATGACCCAAAGGCTATCGAAAGTGCAAAAGATATTTTTGGTTCTAAAATAATTTATGCAAAATCTTCATATGATGCTTTAAATGGTGCAGATTGTATGCTCTTGTTAACCGAATGGAATGAATTCCGTCGTCCAGATTTTGATAAAATAAAATCGTTGATGAAAAATTATGTTATTTTTGACGGACGTAATCAATATAATTCAAAACGATTAATTGAAAAAGGTTTTGAATATTACCAAATTGGTAAACGAACAAAAGATATTCTATTAAATATTTAGTGAATAATTTTTATATTTTATAAATTAAAAAATAATACACTTTTCCTGTTTAAAAGTGTATTATTTTTTATCAAATTCTTTTTCAAATAATCCTGGAATATCTTTTTTCTTAACAACACGACCTTGATAATTATAAGAATCTTTCTTATCATCTTTAGATTCTACATCAAAATTTAGTAGAATAAAATCTTTGTTATAAATGTTAATTATATAATAAATATATTTATTTTCGCCAATTTTAAATCTTAAACAATTCCATTTATTATTATTATTATTATCTAATGTTATTGCCTTAATATTTGGATTATTTATATTCTTTACTACTTCTGTCAATATTGAGGTGCGTGAAACACCGAGTTGACATAATAGACCTGTTTTTATTGAATCAAAATTACTGAGTTCTTCTTTGTTTTCAATATTGCTAAAAATATCCATAGGCTCTATATCATCATAATAATAAAAAGAATCTTCAGGGTAAATGAATTGGTACCTAGAATCCAGAATATATTGAATTATTGGACTAGAATTATTTTTTATTGTATCATCTCTTCCATTGTATGTATTTAATACTGAAGTTAATTCTTTTTGATATTCTTCTTTATTTTTATTCATTTTGTTTGAATCTGTATTTTTGTTTATAATATTAGCTAATTTTGCAATATCATCATTTTTCTCTTTGTATTTTTCAAATAAAGAAATTATTAATATTCTTTTGTATAGAAAATCTTTTTTTTCATCTTGTAAAAGATTTTGCAGTAATTTTGAATCTTCCTCTATATTTGTTTCGCTTAATTCTAACTTACATTTCTGAGCCAGTATTTCTTGAAGTTTATTACTAATTGAGCTATTTTGAAAATAAAACTTTAGAAACTGATAGTATTCTTCATAAAAAATTATTTTTTCTTTATTAGGACATTTTGATGAAATAAGCTTTTGATAGTGTTTTCCCATACATTCTACAATATCTCCGAATGATTCTTCGTTTAAGTTTTCAGATTTAAGCAAATTGTTCATATCAACAATATTCTTTGCCAATGTTTCATATGATGTTGACGAATTTTTTAAATCATCATTAAATCTTGAAATAGAAATCTTGTTATCTTTAACTTCTGGTATATTTTCGGTAAGTTTAGTTTTATTAACTTTTTTACCACTAAAATATAAAGTTCCAAGAGCAACAGCAGCAGTTGTACTAAGAGTTCCAAATATTATTAAGTTGCGTTTTCTTTTAGCCTTTTTATTTTTTCTGTTTTTGCTATCAGAAACTTTATATGTATCTGTGCTGACTCCAAATGTAGTTGTAGCACAATTCTCACGCATATTTCTTAACGCGGTCTTATTATTACTATATACTTTTACACTATTCACATTCATATACAATAATATAAAAGTACGTCAAGAATTTTTTTTGACGTACTTTTGATAAAAATTAACAAAAATTTACAATTATTATATATTACATTGTTTATTTTTTTCGTTTTCAATCCATACATAGGTCTGATTAAAAGCATTATCAAACGGGTTATATCGAAAATTTTTATTTGTAAAGGGATTAACAGCTTTACAATCAAAATTTGTTATTTTACTCAAAATTAATTTAAAATATTTATATAAATTCATAAAATTAAAAACTTCCACTTTAAATTACAAATTTATTATGCATTTTTTTTCGTTAAATAAAATTAGCCAAATGGACAATATTTAATTTTTTTTTGGTATAATATTTAATATATGTAAATTAATAGTTGCAATATATAAAAAAAAGCTGTATACTAGACATAGGTTTTAAGTAGGGAGATTAAGACTTGGTTGATAACAGCTCATCTTTCAAAAATGTTGGG
>USEW01000178.1 GCA_900553845.1 uncultured bacterium | reverse complement strand
ATCTGGCACGACGTGGTTTTCGGTCCGGAGATATTTTTTCCGTATTGGAAGAAATGGATATCTCATAATGGTTCTGTACCTGAGCAGTTATGAGTTAAAAATTATGTAGAAAAACTTGACATAAATCCTAAAAATTCTGACACAGCTTATTATATTGGACTTGGGTATTATAATCTAAAAGACTATAATAATTCAAAAAATTATTTAAATAAATCACTTACAATAAATCCCAATAATAAAAATGCAAAAGAACTTTTAGCTTTAACATATTATACTTTAGGACAAACAAATGAAGAGCAAGGTAAAAATGATGCTGCTATTAATGATTATTTAAACGCTTTAAAATTTGATTCCAATTTGAAAGAAGTTTACTATTCATTGGGTGTAACTTATGATACAATAAATCAAAAACAAAATGCAATAAAGTATTATAATGAATACTTGTCAAAATCACAAAATACTCAAAATGAACTTATAGACTATGCAAAACAACGGGTTATGGAATTGACAAATTAAAAAAAAATATAAATTGAGTGTGGAATAAATAATGAATAATGATTATAAAATAATCACAAATAATTTTAAATTACCCAAAACCATTTTTGCTCCAATGGCTGGAATAACAGATGTTGTATTACGTAAGATTGTACGATCATATTCACAAAATACATTAACTACAACAGAAATGATTAGTGCTGAAGCATTATGCAATAAACCCAATGTGAAAATATCGGAAGTTAATGAAAATGAATCACCCGTTTTTTGCCAAATAGTAGGACATAAAGTTGAGAAAATGGCAAAAGCAGCCAAAATATTGGCGCCTAAATGTCAGGGGATTGATATAAATATGGGTTGTCCTGTAAAAAAAGTAACAAGTGGCGGCGATGGATCAGCATTAATGTTAAATCCATCTTTAGCTTATGATATTGTTCAAGCAGTTAGAGAATCGATAAAGCTTCCTGTTTCAGTGAAATTTCGCTTAGGTTTTACAAAAGAACAGGAAAATTTTATTGAATTTGGTCAACACATGGAAAAAGCTGGTGTTGATTTTATAACACTACACGGCAGATATCGAAGTCAAATGTATTCAGGCAGCTCCAATTGGGAAAAAATAGGTGAACTTGTTAAAAATGTTTCAATTCCGGTTTTTGCAAACGGCGACATTTTAACTTATGAAGATAGTCAAGAATGTCTTGAAATTACAAAAGCATACGGTGTCTCAATTGGACGCGGCGCTTTATATGATGTTTCCTTGCTTTCAAGTATTGAAAATAAAGATAAAAACATTATGACTTTTAATAATAAAATAAGTGTCTTAAAAGATTATATAAAAAAAGAATGTGAATATCGTGGTGAAGTTGTTGCTATAAAATTTATGAGAAAATTTTATCCTTTTTTTATTAATAATTTAAAAAACGCTTCAAAATATCGTCTTGCATTGATGACAGAAGAAACTTTAAATGGTGTAAATAAAATTCTTGATGATATTCTATCCCATTATTTACTTGAGGTTTAAAATGGAAGAAAAAAGACATTTTATTTATGTTATTTTAACTCAAAACAATAAACTTTATTGCGGTTATACAAATAATATCGAAGCTCGTTATAAAAAGCATGTTGAAGGCAAAGGTGCAAAATTTACCCGCGCAAATAAACCAAAAGCACTTGTTTTTCAAAAAGAATTTTATTCCAAGCATGATGCATTATGTGAAGAAATAAGATTTAAGAAACTAACAAGAAAACAAAAAGAAGATTATATCACCAGCAACAATTAAAAGTTTTTAAACTTCCTGCTTATTCTCTTTTTTAACAAACTGTCTCAACTGATGCAAAAGAAGTTCAATGGCTGACGCTTCGTAAATCTTTATTTTATCCACTAATCTCTTGGTTGTTTTCTTTTTTAAATTTATCCAAAGTGAGTTTGTTAGAAATAAGACTTAAAACTGTATAAATAGAACCTATTAGTGCCCCACAAGCCATACCCTTTAGAATATTTTTTGATTTATTATTTTTAATATTAGCTTTAATATCTATTTCATTTAAGGAAGAATTTGCAGAAATACTACCAATAGTAAAGCTTACTGCTATTCCGACAATAGTATTTGTTGCTTTATTTTTCTTTAGATTTTTCTCTTTGTTTTCATCATTAATTAAAAAGGTTTGCTTATTTCCAAAAATTGCAAGTGAACTTATTGCCATCCCTATTAATAATAAAGAATAGAACATTGCAGGTTTATTTTTTTTTATATCTCGACATTTCTCATATATATTCTCTACTAATGCATTTAAGGAAACTTCTTTTGTTTCCTTTTTTGCCAATGTTTGTAAATTTTTATTTGCATAATTATCTAAATACTCACCAACACCTGCAATTGCCACCATTGTGCCAAAATTTTTGACAATATCAAATGGATGTTCTTTTACAATTTGAATACCTGAATTTATATTATCGGATGATTTAAAACCTCTTTGGTGTTTATATGAATAAAAATCATTATTTATTTTATTAATTTTCATATTCATCCCCAATATTAATCATTTTTATGTTTTTCGTCTAAATAAACCAAAATAGTTTGTCCTAAAAGGTTTACAGTAGATATCGCAACAGAAGCTTTCAATGCATTACCTAAACCTGGAATAAGACCAACAATTCCTTTAAATATATTTTCTCCAATAAGATGTCCTGTTGCTCCTGCAGCTGTAGCTGCTGTAGTTAAATCAATAAATGGTTCTTTATAAAGTCCATAAAGCTCCGCTGCCATTTTAGCTTCAATCCCTACTAGAGGCAATATATCTGCTCCGGGTATTTGAGCCAAAAAACCTGCAACAGTACCTGCCTCGGCAGCATTTAACTGAATAATACCTTGTCCAGCTATAAACCTTTTTTCTTTGAAAGTCATACCAAAACCAATTTCGCCATTAATTTTTTCTGTTTGTTCAACATCCTTATCTTTTGCGTAAACCTTATTAATTCCTTGGATCATCCTTATTTGATTGCACAAATCAAGTTTTTCTTTTGTTTCATCATCAACGTTTTTTAATGATGCAATTGCACCTGATATTTGAGCATGGTTATCAATAAGTCTTTGGGCAATGGCTTTATGACCTTTTATATTTTCATCTTTTTCTAAATTAATATTGTTTAAATATTTAATAACAT
>USEW01000177.1 GCA_900553845.1 uncultured bacterium | reverse complement strand
TTTCAATCTTTTTTCTTCAATTTGTTTAGCTTTTTTTAAATTGCTTCTCAAAGCTTCTCGTTGGACACTTGAAAGTTTTCGTACGGCATTTGTGTTAGTTCTAGCTTGTGTAAAACGTGAAAAAATAATTCCCATGTAAACCCTCTCTATACAAATATAAATGTTACATCCGATGTTATAATAAAAAAAATTAATATGCAAGAAATTTATATTATTTTTTTTATAAATTACTACAAAAAAAATAGAACTTTTGGGTTATACACTTAACAAGACTTTTCTATTTATTTTCTTGAATTTTTCTTTTAAATTATGCTTTTATATAATCTTTTTTCATGCTTTGAAGCTAATTTTTGTGAATAATAAGCTAATTGATATTGTTACAAAACTTGTTTATATATTTAAAGTGTAATTAAATTTAGGGTAAAATATATGAATAAAAACTTTAATGCTAAATTTTTAGTATGCTTTATTGTGCTTTTAAATTTTACGCATATAAGTACCGATGCAAAAAATATAAATAATATAAAAAATTTTCAAATACAGAATAGAAATTTAAAATTAGTAAATAATAATCCTCAAATTGGTAATCAATTGACACAACTTGAAAATAAAATATTAAAGTCAACATACACATTTGACCCTTTGGAAAAGCGTCTTGATAGGCTTGAACTTGAAGTATTTGGGGATACAAATTCTGATTATGATTATGAAGAACGTTTATCAAAGTTAATTGCTTCAACAGGTTTTAACTATAATAATTCGGGCTTTAATGATAATTTATCTTCACAAAATAATGAAAAGCAATTTAATCAAAATTATGAAAAAGAAGATTCTAGTGTTTCCTATCCTATGGTTGATACACTTGAAAAAGAAGTTTTTAATCGTTCTTTTGCAAGTGATGACATATATAATAGACTAACACGCCTTGAAAAGGAAGTTTATAAAAAAACATCAGAAAATCTGCCATTATCAGATAGAATTGATACATTAAAAGGCTCAATTTTAAATCAAAATCCTGTATACTCATATAATGATAATAATGATGAAGTATATTATTCAAATGATAGCGATGATATGCATATTCCAGGATATTACGGTAAACAACCTTCACTACCATATAAAGGGCAACAAGTTGGTAATGGTAGTTCAATTGACCCATATCTTGCACAACTCGAAAATCAAATTTTGAAATCGAGTTTTTCAAATGAATCACCTGATGAACGTTTAAGCAGGCTTGAAAATAAAATATTTAATAAAAGTTTTTCATCTGATAGTGAAGTCGAAAGGCTAGATAGACTTATGGCGGTGCGTGAAGCTAAAAATAATTCAAGTATTTTTGATAATAATAAGCTTATGCGAGGTTTAAGCGCTGGAGTACAAATAGGTGGAATTATACTAATGATTTTAGCTATGATTCTTTAAAATCTTCCACCTAAACTTGGCTTTATAGGTCTAATTTTACAACCGAAATTATTATTACATTGTGAATTTGATGACATATATTTCGTTATCACTTTATTACTTTCATCTTTACAGCCACAATATTCTGAAAATGTCTCTGATGTATAGCTCATTGCTTCACAAAAGGTTAATGGTTTTTCATTTACTTTATTTATTTTAAGTGATTGAGGATTACGGGTTATTACATCAAATTTTAATGGAGTGTTTGCATTATTGGCTAAATAACCTACAGGAATTATTCTATTGCCAAATTGTTCAAATGTAAAAATATTTTTATCCATTTCGCCTTTATCAAATGGTGTATCAATTGCTGCGTAGATAAAGTGGGCAAGATATTGTTTGCCATCGTCACCTGATAAATTTTCTGTTCCTGATATGGCACCTTCTTGATACTCTATATTTGATATTGCATTTATGCTTTGTTTTGTTGGAAATAATAATGAATAATCATTAAAAAAATTATTCCAAGTATTAAAATATTTAGTATATAATTCTTTCGTTGTATTTGATATAATTATCTTGGCTGTTAAATCCATATTAACATTACGTGTCTTAGGGCTACATATATCTGAACTATGGTCGCTGCAGCTGCCACCATATGCTGCATCTACATTATATGATACAGCTGATGAATTATTATAAATACCATTAATTACGTTTTGAGCATATTGTAAGTACCCGTCACAATTATTTGTCATTGATGTTGTCGCTGTAACAGATGCTATTTTTGATTTAAAAGCTTTTTCTTGAATATTTGTTAATGCATCAATCCACCTAGAGCCTTTTGTTTTCCATACCCAAGCAGTTACAGTTGGGGAACAAGTCAATGTAGAACCAGATATACTTGGTGACTTAGAACATGTTTTTATATTAAATTGTTTATTATCTATAGTTGTATTGTTAATTTTAGCTGTGCATGTTATTTCACATTCTGTATCATCTGCTGTAAGAGTTGATGATAACGTATTTAATCTTGGGCATATTTCGTCACGATTAAGCTTCACATTTAAATTATATTGACCTTTTGTAATTTCTTTTGCATATAATGTTTTAAAAAATAAATGGATATTATTTGTTGTTTTTAAATGACCTGGAATGTCAATTTTTTTATCAACATCATAGTTACTTACTATTGGACCAGATGAAATTACTCCTTCGATTTTTTGACAAGAATAGGTATAATTTGATTGTGTATTGTCAATTAATAAATCATTAACTTTTTCTGGAGGTTTTGCATTACAAGTTATTATCTGGTTTTTGTCTACTATTTTATTTTGGATACATTGTTCTTTTGTTGAATCATAATTTTGTGAACTAGTAGAGTTTATTTGATAGGTATTATTTGCATAGCCAAATCCAATAGATTCATCCCTTGTGCAATTAAAATTTATTATTTGATAATTTGATTCACCAATACGTTCTTCAGTAGAACTATTTATACAATCAACTTGACCAATTAAATTGGTATCTTCAGCAAATGTTTGACAATAACTTTTTGCATCTAACCCTTTTAAAACTTCTCCAATTGACTTATTTGAGTTTGGCTCTTCTTCATTTGATTTCTTAAGTAATTTTTTTGTTAATAATGTATTTTCATTTTCTAAATTTTTGTATAAATAATATACATATACCGGAATTTTTTTCTCAAGATTATGTTGAATAACTTTTGATGTTACAACATATAGAAAACTTATTAAGACCA
>USEW01000176.1 GCA_900553845.1 uncultured bacterium | reverse complement strand
CGTGATCGGCTGCCCGGAGTACACTTCGTACTTGCCGTCGATCTTGTGCTCGTCGATGAATTTCTGCATCACGTCTTCTTCCAGCGACAGCAGGAACACATCCATCGAGGTTTGCAGCTCGGTGATGGCGGTGGTGGGAGCACCGGAGGTGAAGAAGAAGACATCCAGCTTGCCATCCTTCATGGCATCGGCGCTGTTATTGACGGAAAGGTTCTGTACGGTGATATCATCGGTGGAAACACCGTAGGCGGCAAGCAGGGCTTTGGCGTTGGCCTCGGTGCCGGAGCCAGCATCACCGATGGAAACGCGCAGGCCCTTGACATCGGCCAGGGTCTTGACGGTGTCCTTCAGGTCGCTGCGGACAACGACCTGCATGACCTCGGAGTAAACCTCGCCCAGAACCGAGAAGGAGGTGATGGCAACAGGGAAATTGAAGTCATCCAGTTTATTGTAGGCTTTGATCATGGTATCGTTCTGTACGATGGCCATATTGTAGTCGCCGTCTTCGATGCCATTGATATTGGCAACGGAGCCGCCGGTGGAAATGACATTGTAGGTGTAGCCGGTGGCGTCCTTCAAGATCATGCCGACGGCATTGGTATAGGCATAGTAGGTGCCGGAGGTGCTGCCGGTGCCGATGGTGATGGAGGCGGTGGTATCGTTGGGGGTATTGGGGGTGTCATTGCCGCCGCCGCAGGCAACACAGCACAGCAGCATCATGGCGGCCATCAAGAGGGCGAATAACTTTTTCATGGTGGGGTCTCCTTATCAATATTCATTTTAATCTGGGTCACAGTGGTCTATGGTCATTATTATAGCACCGCAAAATGGAATTGCAACCCCTTTTTGCAAGATTTTTTGTTTTTTATTCATTTAACTTATTATTGTTATTAATATTAAATACATTTACACGCTTAAGTACAAAAGCTGCCCCGCAGGAGCTAACTTTATTTTCTCCAGGTTTATTTAGTTTATCTCCATTAATATTATTAGTATGTTCATATATCCCAATAGTAGCAATTGCGTTTTCGTTGAAGCCGTTTTTATTTGACTTGACCATTCTTTCAAGAGTATTATCAGATGTTGTGATTTTGAAAATATCCAATGGATTTTTTTGCGGATAAACAATCGGCATAGAATTTAAAGAGGCAACAACAATATTATTGAGTGGTCGTTTTATGTCAAGTGATATTGTATAAAATGTATCATTTTGAACCTGAAACGGTGCTTGTAGCTCAAAATCCATATTTACTGCATTTCCGAATTTTATAATACTTGTTTCATCAATTACATTCAAGCCTGTTATATACCAGTTTATACTGCTTTTTTTAAAGTGATAGATGGTCTGAGCTTTTGATTGTACAATACCTTCTCCCTTAAAAAACGAGCTGTTAGCTACTGTACCAGTCACAACTTCATCGCATAAAACTTGTGCGTAATTTTTTGAAAATTTTATTTTTAATGGTGTAATCTGATACTCAAGACTTGGGTAATTTTTCCATGTATCATTTAATATTTCAAAATAAAAGTTATAATGGAAACCATCGTTTGTAATAAAAGAGTTGTCATAGAATTGTTTTAATCTATTAAGCTTTCGTTTTGTCATATTTTTTGAAACAGAATTTAATATTTCAATTATCTGTTGTTCATCTGTTTTTGTTATTTGCTTAAAAAAACTTATTTTTAATAGCTTACTTTGAAGAAAGTCGTCATTTTGTATGTCAATTTGTGAAGCATTAGAAGGAAAACCAAATAAAATTATTAAACTTATCAATAAAAAGTTTCTGCTTATTTTTTTCATTAATTATTAATCTCATATTACATATATATAAATATTTAATCATAAAAAATAACAGTTGTAAAAAATACAACTGTTATTAAGTCTTTAAGTTAAATACAACTATTTAATTTCAACAGATGCGCCTGCTGCTTCTAATTGTTTTTTGATAGCTTCAGCATCTTCTTTTTTGATACCTTCTTTAACTGGTTTTGGTGCAGAGTCAACTAGGTCTTTAGCTTCTTTTAAGCCTAAACCGGTAATAGCACGTACTTCTTTTAATACAGCGATTTTATTAGCACCAGCTGAAGTTAATACAACAGAAACTTCACTTGCTTCAGCTTCAGCTTCACCACCACCAGCAGCAGGAGCAGCAGCTGCAACAGCAACTGGAGCTGCTGCTGATACACCAAATTTTTCTTCCATAGCTTTTACTAGTTCAGCTGCTTCCAATAATGTTAATTTTTCAATTGATTCTAAAATTGATTCTACGTTACTCATTTTTTTCTCCTTTTAATTTAATATTTAATTTTTACTTTATATTATTAATTATGCTTGTTTTTGTTTTGCAACAGCATCAACAGCACGCACTAAGCTTGCCATTACACCATTTACGCAACCAACAATGCCACTTGCAGGTGAGTTGATTGAGCCAAGTATTTTTGCATATAATTCTTCTTTTGAGGGTAAATTTGCCAAAGCTTTTGTCTGTTTAGCATCATACAATTCACCGTCTAAACAAGCTGCAATAATTTCACCCTTTTTGCTGTCTTTTATGAATTTTGATAAAATTTTTGCAGGTGCAACCTGATCACCAAAACCAAATGCTATTGCTGTTGGACCCTCTAAAACTTCATTTAAAGGTTCGTAAGATGTTCCCTTGATTGCAATTTTAGCTAATGTATTTTTTGTTACTGTTAAATCACAATTTTCTTTTTGAAGTAATCTTCTTAAATTTGTAATCTGTTCAACTGAATAACCTCTGTAGTCAGCAACGTAAGCAGCATTTGCTTTTTCAAATTGACTTTTAAAATATTGAATTTTTTCATTCTTAAAGGCTTTTGTTGCCATATTCATTTCTCCTTTATTTGTTTATCGACCTTTTTTACATAAAAAAATCTTTTGGTTTCCCAAAAGACGACATTTTTAAGTTAAATATTTTCTTTATTTAAAATTATAAAGAATTATATCTACCTGGATTGGCTGCTTTTTGAATGCATTTAATAAATAAATTAACCTATCGTCTTTGGCTTTTTTTCTTTATGTATTAATACATTATAATAAACATATTCTTGAGTCAAGTAACTTTTATTTCGAATTAACCAGATTGGCTATTGCGTATTTGCTTTATTTTAAGAAGAATTTATAAGAATGATTATTTAATTTTAAA
>USEW01000175.1 GCA_900553845.1 uncultured bacterium | reverse complement strand
TTTTGTTACAAATCTTAATACTATATATATATTACTATTAAGGTATCAAAACCACAGGCAGTTTATGTTTATATGCGAATTCAATCAAAGAAGATATAAGCGAATTTTTAGCGATACCACTTATTTCATATTGCTTTTTTGTAATAAAAATGGCACTTACTGAAAAATCTGTCGCCAAAATTTCAGAATGCATATTTTTTGTTTTTAACTTATCAACAATATCCACAAAATCAGAATCACTTTTAGAAATAGAATGATTTAAAAATTGCCCAATTTGAGAACGATTCTTTTGTTCGCCACTAAATATATCCTGTGCTGAAATTTCTAATATACTTGTATTATCACTATCAAATACAAAGCCACAATAACGATCATTAAATAATATTGCATTTTGCATAGTTATATTTGATGTGCTTAATATTGCATCAGTTTTATATGTATTTATCAAATTGTCAATACCTTGAGCTTGTTTTTCACAAGAAATTGCGTGAACTAAAAGATTCAATTTATCATAAGTTATATCTTTTCCAAAACCCAAAGTTTCCAAATATAATTTTTGTTTATTTTCGTCTTTAACCTTTTCAATTTGTGTCAAATCAATGATATTAATAGGTTTATCTTTCCCAGCAGCAACATAAATGCTTAGTATTTTATGTTTAAACAACTCATTTATTGTCTGTTGTTTAACTTTATCTTCAATACCTGAATTTTGAGGAAAAGGAGTCAAGGCAAGTTGTTTTTTCATCTTGCTTAACGTTTGTTTTACAAGTTCGATTTTACTTTTTAATATTTCAATATTGGGACTTAACGTTGGCAGATATTTATCTCTTATACAAGGATTGCCAAGAAGATCTGCTTTACCTAAAAGACTTAACATTTGCATAAATTGTTCGTTTCTATCACAAGCACATTCATATGCTAAATTACTAATGAGGTTATTATCTCCCATTTTCTTTCCTGAACTTAAAGAAGCGTTAAAATGATGATTATATATTAAATTTGCCACAGTTAAACGTTCTTCTTCATTTAAAACATTTTCTAAAACACAATAAGCAAATTGAGCGCCAGTTTGTGGGTGTTGAGAGTCGTGCCCTCCTTCTTTTTTAGTAATATCATGCATCAAAGCGGCAATTAACAATAATTTTTTATTATTATCATCAAGCTTTTGATATTCTTCATCTTTTACAACATTTTGCGCTACTGAAATTATATGTTTTTCTATCGTATAAGTGTGGTTGAATTGTCCTTTCCCAATGGTATCCCTTAATCTGGGAACAGCATTAAAAATATAATTTAGAGTTTTATCTGTTTCAATTGTTGAACTGTTTATACTTTCAATATTGACTTTTTTTAATCCGTCTAAAATACTTAGGATATTATTCAATGCTGTTGCTTGTTCTTTTGGAATTTCTGAATGAATTTGAGAATAAAACAGGCTGTTTATTATGTTTAGTTTTTCTTTGATGTTATTTTCAAGAGAAGATTCAGTTTCATCATTTATCGAAAGATTTGGTCTTGATACTTTTAATATTTCATTTATATGTGTCATAGTAACATCTTCAGATATTGTATTTATTGTCAGCAAAAATGTTTGACAAAACATTAAATCTTTTGTAGACAAATCTTTATACTTTGAATCTTTATTTGTTCTATGTAACAAATTTAAAAATTCATATAAGAATTTTCCATTACTATAATCTATTTTAAATAAAGGAAACTTTGTTTTTATTTCTTTTATAAGAGCATCACCAAAAGATAAAAAATTATCGAGTTCTTCATTTGCATTATAAAAACTTCCAATATGATTTATCAAATAAATAGGTAATGAATCATATTTATCATCAAAAATAATACTTCTACATTTTTCATCATAGAAATTATTAATTTGAAATTCTATTAATTTTTGTATTTTGTGGGTATCTTGGCTTAAATCTATTTTTTTTATATCTTCCAAACAATAAGCAAATAAATTGAAATATTTTTCAGATTTAGCCTGTATTTTTGAGTGTTTTGCAATATAGTGCTGTGAAGCAAGTAAATTGATTAATAGTAATTTCTTATTATCATCAATATCAAATTTATCAATTTTTTCAATATATTCATCCAATTCGGGATCATATAAAGACATTAATAAAGCTTTATTTATATAAGGATCATCATTCTTACAATCAAGTTTATCTATTATCTTCAATCCATAACCTGGCTTTCTTAAATCTTGTTGTGGTGTCAAAATTTTAGTCACTAGTGGAGAGTAATCTTTAGGATATAAAGAATTTTTATATTCTTCTGAACTTACATTTAGAGGAAAAACTTTCTCCAAAGTTTTTTTACAAATTTTTTTTGATGCATTTTCAAAATTTACATTTGACAATTGTGCTGCAGAAACATTAACTCTTTTAGGCATTATTAATCCTTATTATATTACTAATGCCATAGTAACATAAAATAAAAAAATTACAACAATTAATATTTCTTATTAAAACCAATTTATTTTTTAACATGATAAATCTTTAGAATAACAAGATAAAAATAAGATAAAATAAAAAATGCAAGAATGTATAAGCCTAGAATTTTTACAGGCAAAACAATAAATTCACTTAAAAGTATAAATAGGATCGTCCATATAGTTTTAGCTGCACTTCTATAAACAATAACAACTTTATTATAGTCTTTATCAGGTAGAAACAGGTTGTTTATCGAATTAAAAGAATTAGCCGCTAATAGTGCCAGAATAAAAGAAAAAACAGTTGTTTCTAATTTTATTTCAGGCAAATTAATATTATATAGTAGCACATACGGTAAAACCGCGCAAAAAATAATTATAGCCAGGAATATATTAAAATATAAAATATATTTATTAACTTTATTATTTATCATTGCTTTGTTAAAATCTTTCCTTTAGTATGTATTTTAAAAAAACATTGTATTTGTGTATAAATGTTTTAACTTTTGAATTTATAAAGTACAAATTTATAAATAATTATATTAATAACATTTGGAAGATAAACAACAGACATAATATATCTTGAAAAGATTAAAACACAGCAGAAAAACTGGATAGGCAGAAGTGAGGGCGCAGAGGTTAAGTTTAAACTTTCAACAGGCGATGAAATGATTGTTTACACAACGCGTGCAGATACACTTTTCGGTGCAACTTATACAGTTATGTCACCTGAACATCCGC
>USEW01000174.1 GCA_900553845.1 uncultured bacterium | reverse complement strand
TTACACAAAATAAAAAAGAAAGTTATTTCTTTCTTACTTAACATATATTAATCTTTTAATAAATGGTATTTTACTTAATATAAAACTAGTTATTAAACTTATTATAAATACTATAAGGGAAACAAAGAAAACCTTTATAGTTAAATTCATATTTAAATTAAATACATTATATTTCATTAATAATCCTAAAACTAAACCATGAATCAAATATATACCAAAATATAATTTAGATAAACTATTTAATAATTTTGTTTCTTCAATTAAAAGATCATCATAAAGCGAAGATGATATTGTAATTTCAAGTTCGTCTTTGTTTTTAATAGCATTATTATAATTTTTATTATATAAAAGCAATTTTTCTCTTAATGTCATAAGCTGTTGAAGAGTAATTTTGTAGTTATAATAGTTTGAAACAATCTCATCTTGTAAAGTTTCAATCATTGAAGCCAATTCAATAAGTTCTGTGTCAGTTAATGTAGATTCCTTTGGCATTGCATCACGGTTTATAAAATTTTGAGCCAAACGACCTGTAGCAAAAGATGCTGATTGAATTAACGAATTTGAACCCATAAGTGAGGGAAGATAGGCAGCACCGGTTATTAAAGCACTTACTGTTTTAGCCATTAATGATGATTGCATTCTGTGCTGTGATTGAGGAGTCATTATTTTTTGTAAAGCAAATTTAATAACTTCATTTCGTTCTACTGTTGCGTTCCACAAAAGTTCGATATCTTCAAAATCTTTATTTTTTTGTAACTCAATAAGTTCGTTTAACTTATCATCATTGAGATTTAGCTTTAAAACGTCATTTGATTTTTTTACGCTTTCATTATATTTAATTTTATGTGTTTCTACATTGTTTAATATTATCTCTTGAGCTAAAACAATACTATTAAAATATGTAAGATTTAAAATTAAAGGCAATAACAATAATTTTTTTAAACGAAAAACTTTCATATTTTAGTTATAGCATATAATTTATTGACTATCAATTTATAAATTATATACGATTTTCCCAAACGCCACCTTTACGGTCAACAACAGCATCATAGCAGCTCCAAATACGGAAAATACCGGTTAAACCAAGAAGAGCATGACATCCACACTTTTCAGCTGGCTCATCATTCATAAGCTGTCCGATTCCTGGCCAAATAAGAAGAGATAAAGCACCTGCACCAATAGATTTTGGAGTCACTTTGCCATTTCGCCCATGTGTGCCAGCGAATGACATATCTACATTTAATAATAAAACTGTAAATAACATAACTATAGCAATTATTTTTTTCATATTTCCCTCGTAATTTTATTTATTATTATTATTAATTTTATATATAAATAATTTTAAAATCAAGTTAAATTTTTTATAATATCTAATGATGCAGCTTCACCTGTTTGAAATGCTGATATTTGAACTCGTAAAGCACTTTGAGCTTCAAAATCAGCACTTAAACAACGACCTACAACATATAAATTTTTAAATTTTTTAGATTTTATACTTTCAATTGGTAAGAAATAGTTTATATCTTTTTCATAACTTTCAGAATTTTTATTATGTATGTCAATCGGGTAATTTGAAGAAAGTATTTCATTTTTAAATCGTTTTGAGTTTATCATGTCATCTTTTGTAAAAATGTATTCTCCTTCAGTCATGTTTGAAACCCGAATACCAAGTGAATTAGCAATTTCACTAATATATGCATCTTTAAAGCCACTGATATATTGCTTGCAGAATAAAAATAATTTATACAGTCTTTGTCTCCCTTCAATTAAAGCAAGACTTTTATTTTTGATAGTATCATTATTTTGATAAATTCTTGGACAATTGAAAGCAATAGCATTTTTACGATTTGCGACTGTAAAAATTTGAAAGTAAGCAAGGTCTTCTTTTGTAAGTATATTTTTTTTAAGTGCTTTTTCAAAAATCTTATACAAAGACCATTTCTCTTTTGTATCGTATGTATATGCGCTGCTTAAATGTATATCTTTGTTAATTTTATATACGGGTTCGTTAGCTTCGGATTTACGATATTTTTTAATATATTTAGCAAGTTTATTAATATCTACATTTTCAACAATAAATCTTAGTGTTGAATATTGTTGCTTGTTATCATTATTTATATTATTACATCCTGATATCATACTTAAAGCTGCATCTGCTGTAGCATCAATAAAATAACGTGCTTCTATTTTAAAACCTTTCATTGTATATTGTTTTATAACATCACAATAGTTCTTATCGAGATATACTGATAAAAAATTATTGTTTTTCATTTCTTCATTTAATGATGAATTTAAATTGAGTTTATAATCAACAGGAATTTTATAACTTGTATAATTAAAATATTGTGATAAATACATATTTAATGAAAGACAACAATTTGAATAATATCCATCATTTTTTGTAACTGTATTAATATTTTTAATTAATTTGACATTTTTTTCTATTAATTTATCGTTATATATCGAATTGACATATAATGATAAAATATTATCTTCATTATAATAATTACAACATGTAAAATCTGTTTCTACTTGTTTAATATTTTTAATATCATAATTTGTAGGTATTATACCAACAGCAATTAATTTATTTATTACCTGATATGAAGAGTTAACTAGTGAATTATAAAATATTTCACAATTTACATCATTTAACATTTCCTCAAACACGATTTTACACAATTGTGGATCCATCCAAAAGTGGTTATTATTCATTGGAAAAGTTATTTGTGCATTGTATTTTTTTAGTTTATTTAATAAATCATTTAAAAATACAGAATTTATATTTTCACTCGTTTTCATAGCAGGAATAACAAGAGATGATGTAATAGAACCGCCCAAAAATGAGTCTTTTTCAATGACTAATGTTTTAAGACCGTTTTTTGAGGCAATATATGCTGCAGCAATGCCTGACACACCTCCTCCACATACAATTACATCATATTTTTCCATTTTTTACTTCCTTTATATTTTTTTACATAACTGCTTGTTGATTGTATAGTACTGTTCTTTATATAAATTTCTCTATTATTAATTATTTCATTATCATCTAAACTCAAACTTTCATCATGAAACATAACACCACATCTTGTATTTAACAACCCCAATTCATACTCGTTTAGGGGGTATTCGATTAAGTTATTATTTAATGAAGCAATTGTGCCTGTTATTTTATTTTTTTTATTATTTATAATATTACCTAAATAAAATCCATTATTTATTAATGAATTGCGATAGCTTGAAGATACCGAATATGTAATAAGTTTACTATTAGCTGTCATATGTTCTTTT
>USEW01000173.1 GCA_900553845.1 uncultured bacterium | reverse complement strand
ATTATTGAACAAAAAAAAAGTTTTAACATTAAAGCTCAATTTATAACAAATGAACCTAAATATTATATAATTAAATATGAAGATGAAAATTATAAAGTACAAGGGTATATTTTAAAAAGATGATTCCTAATTATCATCACAATTTTCATTCAATTCTTTCTGGGATGCTGCTTTTAAATCTGCTCTTTTTGTAACATAAATCATTAAACCACCAAGCAAAATTAAATTTACAACAATTAATATCCCACCAATCATATGATCTGACATTATATAAGACCTTAATTCACTATTAGTATATTATAACACATATTCTAATATATTACAAATACTTAAACAACACTAAGTATATTTAAACCATTAAAAATAGCTTTAACATTGGCTTTTTTAGTACTTGTATCAAACGCTCTGGCGATTATTTGCTTTTTATTTTTATCTTCGAAATATATTACACTCATTGCATAAGCACCCGAACCAAGTTTGTCCTCATCCAGAGCTTTTTGTTCATAATGAAGCAATTTTTGTTCAAAACCTGCCTGTTTTAATGCCAATAAACAAGCATCAACAGGTCCATTTCCCGTACTTTCTATTTCATATAATTTTTTGTTATATTCAAACATTAATTTATAATTGTCTTTTGTTAATTCATTAAAATCAATCAACCTAAAGGGACCTTCTACGTTAAACACGGTATCAAAATATAGTTTAAGCATTTCATCTAAATTTAATTCACCAATAAGTTCTGCTTTTTGTTTAAAATACGGAGCTATACGAATTGCCTCTTGCATAGTTATCGGATAATTTGCACCTGAAATTATCTCAAATATTGCAGTTTTTCCGCTTTGAGAAGTAAATCCTATCTGTTCACTGTTTTCACGACCAATTAATGAAGGTTTTATAGGACGATATGCCCCCATTTGCATATCTTTTGTTTTTATCGCGCCATCTTGATGGATGCCTGAGCGGTGTGCAAGCGCTTCTTTGCCAATTAAAGGAGATTTTTCAGGTATTTCAACTTTACTCATTTCTGATATCATTATTGCTGTTTCATAAAATTTGTTATAGTTTAAATCAGTTTTTACTCCATTGTTATACATAGCAACTGCAACTTCGTAAAAATTTGTATTTCCACATCTTTCACCTAATCCATTTAAGCAGCATTCAAGTTGTGTAGCACCAACGAAATAACTTTCAACAGTTGTGGCTGTCGCCATACCTAAATCATTATGGTTATGAACCGAAATCATTATCTCTTTTGGTAATGCATTATAAACTTTTTCAACCATGTTAATTATATGTTTTGGCCGATAACGTTCTACAGTATTGGGAAGATTTATAATAGTAGCTCCGGCGTTTACAATTTGGTTTAATGTTTTAATCACATCATCTATATTTTCGTGACAATCTCCAAAATGTTCAACCGAAAATTCAATTTCTCCATTTTTTTTCAATATACTTCTTGCATATTTTACAGCTTCAATAGCGTTTTTAGCAACTTCTTCATATGATCTATTTAAAACATATTTTAAATGAAAAGGACTTAAAGTAACAAAAGTATGAATACGGGGTTTATATGCTTCACATATTGCTTTATTACAATCATCAATATCTTCTTTTTTTGTCCTTGCAAGACCTGATACAACAATGTTTTTGGGTGCTAATGATGCTAAATATTTTGTGGACTCGAAATCCATATTAGAAGCATGTGGAAAACCTATTTCTATTCCATCAACATTCAAATCAATTAATGTATTAAAAATTTTCTCCTTCTCTTCTAAATTCCAAGGCTTTTTTAAAGCCTGGTTCCCATCACGCAATGTTATATCATAAAAAAAAGGTTTTCTTTCCATTTTTTATCTATATTCCTATTTATTTATATTTGTTATAAACTTAATTTATGATACTATATTTTAATTGAAAAAACAAATATAAAGGACTACCGTGTGTACAATTTAATTTTTCACTCCAAAACGCGGGTTGACTTTAACATCTACATTGCAAAAAGTCCAATTAAAGTTATTTTTTAGTAGATATTATAGAGAAAGGTTTTTATGATTGAACGTTATACACGTGATGAAATAAAAAATATTTGGAACTTAAATGCAAAGTTTAACTTTTATTTAAAAGTTGAATTAGCAGTATGTCAAGCATATTGCGAATGCGGTCAAATTCCAAAACAGGATTTTGAAAATATAAAAAATAATGCAAAATTTGACATAAACCGTATAAATGAAATTGAAAAAGAAGTAAATCATGATGTCATTGCATTCTTAACAAATATAAATGAAAACGTTGGTGAGTCTTCACGATATATTCATATGGGGCTTACATCATCCGATGTGATTGATACGGCTTTGGGACTTCAATTTAAAGAAGCAAACAAAATTATTGAAAATGATATATTAAAAGCACTAAATATATTAAAAGACAAAGCTTTTGAATATAAGAACATACCTTGCATTGGACGTTCTCATGGTATTTTAGCTGAACCTATGGTTTTTGGATTAAAATTTTTAAACTGGTATAGCCAACTTAATCGTGCTTACAAGTATTTTAAAATATCAAAAGAAGATGTTGAACAAGGACAAATTTCAGGGCCTGTAGGAACCTATAGCAACATAAGCCCTGATATTGAAAAAAGAGTTTGTGAAATATTAGGACTAAAACCTTGCAAAGTCTCAACTCAAGTCATACCAAGAGATGTTTATGCTTATCATCTAAACAGTTTTACAATGATAGCTAAAGTGATTGAACAAGCAGCAACAGAAATAAGACACTTGCAAAAAACAGAAATTCTTGAAGTTGAAGAGGGCTTTAAAAAAGGTCAAAAAGGTTCATCAGCAATGCCTCACAAAAAAAATCCAATATCGTCTGAAAATTTGTGCGGATTAGCACGACTTATAAAAAATAATTTTAATGCAAGCCTCGACAATATTGTACTGTGGCACGAAAGGGATATTTCACACTCAAGCGTTGAGAGAATTATTTTCCCTGACACAACAATATTAATTAACTATATGCTTAATCGCTTTATAAATACAATTGAAAACCTCAATATAAATAAAGAAAATATGCTTAAAAATATTAACTTATATGGAGGCATTGTGTTTTCTCAAAAAGTTATGTTAAAACTTACAAGCAAAGGACTTTCAAGAGAAAATGCTTATAAACTTGTTCAAAAAAATGCTCATAAAAACTTTGGAGTTGAAAACGGTAATTTTAAAGATAGTCTATTAAATGACAAAGATATTTTAAATGTTTTATCAAAAGATGAAATTATTGAATGTTTCAATATTGATGATTATTTAAAAAATACCGATGAAATATTTAAAAGGTTTGAATAGATATAATTATTCTGTTTCA
>USEW01000172.1 GCA_900553845.1 uncultured bacterium | reverse complement strand
TTCTTATTTTTATTTTTTTGGAATTTTCATTGGCTTGTATTGGTTTGTTTTTAGAATTAAGAAGCCTGAATGTTTTTTCTTTTACTATCCTGTCATCTGTTTCATATACAAGTGTCATTTCAAGATTTTTGTAATTCAGATTAGTATTATTTTTAACTTCAAATTCAACAACAACATATTTTAATGGTTTTAGCATATAAACTTTTGATTTTAAAATATTAATGTCAAAATCATCGTCAAGTATGTATTTCGTATTTAGATTAAAATTAAGACGTTTTAATTTTAGCTCGTATAATTCCATTAAAACTTTGTCATTGTTATAATAAGCCCGTATCTGCAGGTTTTCAAGAAGTCTTTTATAAAGGTCATAGTTTATTATAGAATAATCGGATTTATACACTTTTTCAAAGTATTTTAAAGCTTTTTCAGGGTTTTGCTCGTAATAAAGCAAACCAAGTTTATAATTAATAATATTTGAATCACTTATCTGGCTTAATTCATTTAATAACTCAAGCGCTTCTTCTTTTTTACCTTCAATAACATATCTATCGCAAAGAGTTAATCCTATTTTATAATACATTTTATTTATTATTTTTGGTATACTTTTTGTATCTGGATAATATTTTTTTATCTTATTATATATCTTATAACTTTTATAATATTCTTCGTTATTATAATAAGCATTCATTATAGTAATATAGAATTTTATTTTATTATTTATAAAGTTTTTTGATTTTCTTATTTCAAGGTTTTCAATAAGGGAAAGAGCTTCATCATATTTTTTAAGGATTATATAACAATCTGCAAGTTCAAAATAAATAAAACTTTTATTCTTTTCTTTTTCAAGCGCTTCTTCATATTCATTCTGGGCTAAAACATAATATGTAAGCTTCATATAAATACGCGCTAGTTCTATATTTAAACGGTAATCGTCAGGTTTTTCTTTTTTAAGACGCTGTAATTTATAAGCTTCCAAAATTAAATATTCACTGCTTTTTATATACGCTTGAGACAAACAAGGGTCAAATTGGATAAAAAAATCGTGGAATAATAAAGGTATAAATGCAATTACGTTTAATATTGCAATAGTCAAAAAAAATGTTTTTAAATATGATTTTATTTTCCTATTCATCAAGCTCGCTCACAGTTAAATTTTCAGCAGATATAAAGCTATTTAATTTGTTATATATATTTTTAACAGCATTTTTAGAATAAGTGTTTGTTTTTATAACTATTTTTGACATGTCATCTTTATCACGTTCATCTTTTTTATGAGATATCTCGTATATTTCTGGTATTGATTTTAATATTAAGTTTTCTGTTTTTTTAACATCTTCATTTTTAACAATAATAACAGCTTTAACTTTTAAAGAAGTTTTAATACTTTTGGGCAAAAACTTAACTTCCATAGTCCTAATTACAACAAGTGTGAAAAGTGCAAAAAACGAGCATATTCCACCAAGAACATAAAAACCTGCTCCACAAGCCATTCCTACACTTGCTGCAAGCCATAATGTCGAAGCTGTTGTTATGCCGTAAATATTATTACCCATTCTTAAAACAGTACCGCCGCCAATAAAACCAATACCTGTAACAATTTGTGCCGCAATTCTTGCCGGGTCTGCATTATATCGGTTTGTATCTACAGGAAATCCATGTATTGATAATATAGTAAATATACAAGCACCAAGACTTACCAGCATATGTGTGCGAAGTCCTGCAAACTTGTTTGTTACCTCTCGCTCCAATCCTATTATTGCTCCAAATAACATTGAAAACAATATTTTTACTATAAAATCTATACTTATTTCCAATATCTTACCTCTTTTGTTCGTTTAGTAATCTATTTGCACTTAATTTGGTTAAAAAAATTAATATTAATAGTTTCTTATTCTTTTTAAATCTTTTTTATATTATATCATAACAATCATCTTTATTTCATGCGCTTTAAAGTTTATGACCGAGTTTTTTATTGGCTTCATTTCTTCATCATACTTTTGTTCGTATATTGTATATTTTTCGTTGAAACATTTTATTTGAGCATCTATATTTTTATTTGATGAGTTAAATAATCTTATATATATTATACCTTTTTGTTTTGTATTTATATTTAAAAGTTGAATATCATCATTTGAAATACTTAATAATTCTATACTATCCAAATTTGAAAAACAGCTTACAACAGGACTAAAATAATCATTGGCATGTTTGTACATTCTGTTTACATTATCTTCAAAACATATACCAATTTTGGCTTTTATTTCACATTTCATAAAACTATCCAAAGCTTTTAATGGCGGACCTGCACTTGTTCCCCGGCAAGGATTTTGAGGGTTTGATATTTGTCCAGTTGACCTTAGTATATCAATAAACAAACATTCTTTTTCTACAGTTGCACTATGTATACCTTCTGTAATAACTCCAATACCTGAACTATAAATAAAACGGTTAAAAGGAATTGTATTTGTTTTAAGCTCTACACCTTTCTTCGCCGGAATTTCATTATATATATTGTTTTTTGCATCAATCTCTCGACAGGTTATTCCGAGCATATCTTCACAGTATAATAAAATTTTTCCATTGGTATTACTTTTTAATTTTATCCCATATCCGATTTTATGATTTGTACATTTATTTATAAATTTAATTTCAATTTTTAAAATACCAGACAGCGCCTCAAGAATATAATCAACATTTATATCAGTACTTATACATTCTTTTGTCCTTTTGTTTTTGTTTGTATTTTTTGGAATTTTTATATTATATACTGTTTTTCTTATAATTTCAAGTAAAAAATTTTAACAGAAAGTTCTTTGATTGTTCATAATAGATTATTTTGTATTTTTACCAATTTCAAGCACTATATCTTGTCTTTGTTTGAAAAAATTTTTATAAAAAAACCGACATCCCAACTGTTAGATTTTGGTCTGACTTTTGGGTGTCGGTTCAATATATTTCCGTTTTTTAATAAGTAATCATTCCAACCATTCAACTTCCAAACCAAGTGCCTCTGCGACGAAACGCACAGGGATAAATGTTCGGTCGTCTTTTATTATTGCGGTTGTATCCATTTGTGATGATTTGTTGTTTACTGTCAAAACATCACTTCCGAGTGTCACTTTTACAACATCGCCATTTTCTTTTGTAATGGTTGCTGTCTTTGATGTATCGTCCCAATCAACCTTGCAGTCAAGCATTTCAGACACTGCACGAATCGGCACTTGTGTTCGTCCGTTTTCATCAACAAACGGCTGTGCGTCGGGGAATACTACGTCTGTGCTGTCTACTTTTACCGTAACGGCATTGCCTGTTTCAACCGTAAGCTTTTTCGGTTTTGCAGCCGGTGCTGTTGTTTCGCTCGGTTTAACCGTAGCAGTCGGCTCTTGTGTCGGAGTTACAGATGATGTTGGCTTT
>USEW01000171.1 GCA_900553845.1 uncultured bacterium | reverse complement strand
TGTGAAATAGTTAGAACGGCTAAAAGTTATGAGGGTTTAATTTCAATGCATTATATTACTTATAACTATAGTCGTTTTAACCAGGTTTATGAATATTGGATTAATACAATAAAAAATGTAAAAATATACTACAGTTATTTTCGCTGGGATAGAATGATGAATAAAGCGACAACATTTGAATTATAGTATAATAATTTTATGAAGATAAATAAGCTTGAACTTGTTAATTTTAGAAACTATAAAAATTTAAATTTGGACTTTAGTTCAAATAAAATTCTTATTATTGGCAAAAATGCTCAAGGAAAAACAAATATACTTGAAAGTATTTATTATACGTCATCATTAAAGTCACTTAGAGCTAAAACAGAATCAGAACTTATATTTTGGGGACAACCATTTGCTTCTATACGATTAAATTTCAATAAGTTAGATATTGACTCAAAACTTGAGCTTATTTTAAATCCGCCTAAGAAAAAAATATTAAAAGTTAATGATGTTAAAAAAAACAAGTATTCGGATTTTATTTCCCAGTTAAAAACAGTCAATTTCCAAGTTGATGATTTGTTACTATTACGTGGTACACCTGAAAACCGGCGTGTTTGGCTTGATTTAGCTATAAGCCAAATTTATAGTGCTTATTATGATAGATTAAGCAAGTATAATAAAATCCGGCAGCAAAAAGTAAATTATCTTAAAAATTCAAAACTTTTAACTTTTGATCCGAGTTTATTTGATGTTTATAATTCACAAATCTCAATAGCCGGCAGTAATATTTTATTTTTAAGGTTAAAATTTCTAAAAGAAATTATTAAGTTCGCACAAACTACACATAATAAAATTGCGTCTGGTGAAAACTTGGCTATTGTATACAATTCAACAGTTTTGGGTGATATTTATATTGATGATAATTATGATTTGCCTTCAATAAATCAAATAGTCGATTTATATAACCAAAAACTTGAAGAAAAAAAAGAACTTGAGCTGCTTCGCCTTCAAGCTCTTGTTGGTATACATCGTGATGACATTTCTTACTTTATAAATGATGTTGATTCAAAAAAATACGCTTCTCAAGGTCAGCAGCGCACAATTGTCCTTAGTCTCAAACTTGCTGAAGTTAACTTGATAAAGAACAAAACAGGCTATAATCCATTGCTGCTTCTCGATGATGTTCTGGCAGAATTAGATGATATCCGTCAAAGCTTTTTGCTTGAAACCATTAATAAAAATATTCAAACAATAATAACTTCAGTTGATGCGCTTCAGTTTGATAAAAAATATCTTGAAAACGTTCAGGTCTTTAATATAAATAATATTGCTTAAGTATTTTTGCAGATGTATTATTTTTGTAATTTGTTATAATAATATAAACAGTTTAAGCATGTATAAAACATATGTTCTTTAAGGTTATTTCAAACCTTAATTTTTTAGTTTAGAAAAAAGGACTATCAATTTTAAGTCCTAATGTTTTACATTAAATATAATTAAAAGAAAGGATTTTTTATGAGTGAAAATGCAATTCCATATACATTTATACCTGGTACAAAAGCAAAGGCAACCGAAGTGAATGCAAATTTTACATATCTTAAAAATAGAATTGATGAAGCTATGTCATCACTATCGGGAACATCAGACGAACTTGATACATTTATATCGGATATAACAAGTGATATTCAAGATATAAATGATTCAAAATGTGATAAAAAATTGAATGAATCGGGTTATATAACAAACTGTATAATCGAAGCTCCAAATGGTGTAATATCATATTCAGATAGTAACGTAACAGCTTATAGCGGCTTAAAGGTTTTAATACCTGATGGAAAGAATGATGACGGTAGTTTAAAAAATATTGAATATACTCTTTCTGAAAATGTTATAAAAGATTTTTCAAATACAACAATAACAGGTGCTTTGTATATTGATAACTCAGGAAATTTGTATGCTTATGCAAGTGAAAGTGAGGGTACAACTATTGATAGTACTTATAGTGGAGTTTTTTATAATATATCAACAAACTATATTAATCCGGTTGCATCAGGTGTCATTGATGAAACAAAGCAATTATGCCGTATTGGGGAAATAAAAATAACATCAGGAACCATAAACCATTTTTTAAGTTACGAGCCGCTAAAGCTTTATCCATATAATTTATGTAATACAAAACCAAATACTATTTCAAGTGCTTCAAAATATAAGCCTATAGTTATTGTTGAAAATTATATTAATGGACATAGCGGATATTATATATTTAGCGATGGACTTAAAGTACAATGGGGGATTTCTAATTATATAATGTTAAATCAAGAAGAAGATGTATATTTTTTAAAACAATATTCTTCTAATTCTTATAGAGTCTTTTTACAACGGTTGATTGAAACTGCAAACTGGACACCTCAGGCAAAAATGTTTAGAAATAACTGTTTTAGAGTTGCAAACAATGGTTCAGATGGAAGTCAATCCCACATTCAATGGCTAGCAATAGGATATTAGGAATAAGGAGGAAAATATGAGTTATTATTTAAATTATCAATCAGAAAAAGAACGTATGGATTTTATAGTAAACTATAACCATAATAATGGATACCAAATACATGAAATTATGGAAGAAAATAAAATATGGGCTCTTTTAGCCAACGAAATATGGGATGATGGTCAAAATGGTCCTATTGTTGATTCAACTTATGAACAAAGAATGCTTGACCAAGCTAAAAATAATAAGCTTGCTGAAAATATAAAAAAACGAGACGAGCGTCTTAATGCAGGCATTATGTATAAAAATATTCTTTTTGATTCAGATACAGACCAAAAAGTTAATTTGATGGCAATGGCGAGTTTTATGGCGGATGATGATACTATAATCTGGCTTGGTAAAGATAATCAACCGCTAAATTGTACTAAGGAAGATTTGCTTAATATAGGAAATTTAATTGTTCAACTTACTTCTGCTATATGGGGTGATGGTGGATTAAATCAACAGTATATTAATGCAATTAATAGCTGCACTACAGTTCAAGAAGTTAATAATATTGTTATTGATTATGATAATATCCCAAATCCTTTATTACTTATAAATAATAATTAAACTTAAATGGAGGAATAAAAATGAATTTAAAAAATGCTATAATTAAATTATTAACATTAACTGGTCCTTCTATTATAAGACTTATACAAAGCAAAGTCATCCCTAATTTGAAATGCAAGGCATACGAGCATTTGGACAGTTTTGTTGATGATAGAATTGAGGATTTATGTATTTTAGTTGAAAAGGCTAAGAAAACCGAAGATAGCGTAAAGAAAAAAGCACATCTTGAAGGGCTTTCACTTGGTTGTCAGGCCTTAAATGTAATTGGAGTGAAATTAATTGAAGCTTCAAAAACTATTTTAAGTGAAGTTAATAAAATATAGAAAAAGGCGGCGCGAGTTTG
>USEW01000170.1 GCA_900553845.1 uncultured bacterium | reverse complement strand
TTTGTATTCAAATGTTTTTTTAATTCTTTTTCAAGATGTATAATAGATAAATCATTTGTTTTATTTGGAAATTTATTTATTATTACTCCCAAAACATTTAAATTCATTCTTTTAGCATATTCAAAACTTAAGATTGTATGATTTATTGTACCTAAATCACTTCGAGCAACAATAATTGTTGGAATGTCAAGCATTTTAATAAAATCTGATATTAAATGTTTATCATCAATTGGTACACATATGCCGCCAGAACCTTCAATAAAAGTTATATCATTTAGTTTTGAAAAAGTTTCAATGTCTTTTTTTGCAAAATCTAAATCAATTTTTACATTATCAAGACAAGCCGCCAAAGATGGTGCTGTTGGTGCTTTTAATAAATATGTTGTTTTTGTATTTATACCATTTGAATATTTTTTTATAAAATTTATATCAACTTCATTTAAAACATTTAAATTTTCATCTATAGCCCCGCTTTGAAATGGTTTTATTACACCTGTTTTGATACCTAAATTTTGAGTCAAAAGACTTAACCCCAAAGTCACAAAAGTTTTACCGATATCAGTATCAGTTCCTGTTATAAAAATTTTTTTAAACATTTGGTAATACCTCATTTAGTGCTTTATATGCAATATCAACAAGTTTTTTTATTTCTTTTTCCTTTATTATATATGGAGTAAAGAAATAAATGCAGTTTCCAATCGGACGTAAAATTGCGCCAAGTTTTAGTGCGTGGTAGTAAATTTGTTTTTGAATACCATCTTCATATTTAAATGGCTCTTTTGTTTCTTTATCTTTTACTATTTCAACTGCACAAATCATTCCAATCTGACGCACATCTCCAACGTTTTTATGAGTTTTAAATTTTTGAAGTTCATTTTCAAAACATTTAATTTTAGGTTTTAAATAATTTTCAATATCCATTTCTTTTAAAATTTTTAAATTTTCTAAAGCAACGCTTATAGCAAGCGGATTGGCTGTGTAGCTATGACCATGGTAGAAAGTTTTAGTTCCATCAATATCATCATCATAAAATGTATTATATATTTCATCGGTTGTTATTGTAACGGATAGTGGCAAATAACCGGCTGTAATTCCTTTAGCAGCACATATAATATCAGGAACAATATTGGCATGTTCATAGGCAAAAAGTTTTCCTGTGCGATAAAAACCCATTGCAACTTCATCATCAATCATTAAAACCTTATATCTATTACATAATTCTCTAAGTTTGGTAAGATATTGAGGTTTATACATAATCATACCGCCTGCTGCTTGCACAAGAGGTTCAACTATTATTCCAGCAATCTTGCCTGATTGTTCTTTAAATATATTTTCAAGCTGATTTAAACATCTTAAATTACAATTTTCCTTTTGACAACGCATAGGGCATCTATAACAATTAGGACTCATAATTTGAATCATGTCAAATAAAAGCGGTTTATATATTTTATGATATAAATCAACACCACCAACTGAAACAGCGCCAATTGTATCACCATGGTATGAATTTTTTAAGGCTACAAATTTTGACTTTTGACTCTTGTCTTTTAATACCCAATATTGGTATGCCATTTTTAAAGCCACTTCAACAGCGGTTGAGCCGTTATCAGAATAAAATACATGTTTTAAATCATTATTTATCATTTCAACTAGTTCTTTTGCAAGTTTTATTGCACCGGTATGTGTAAATCCGGCAAAAAGAACATGCTCAATATCCTTTGATTGCTTGTATAAAGCTTTATTAAGCCTTTTATTTGAATGACCCAATGTATTGACCCACCATGATGAAACAGCATCTATATATTTATTTCCATCAATATCTTCAAGGTAAATCCCGCGACCTTTTTTTATAATAATTGGTTTATTCTCCCCATTCTCAAGGTGTTTCATCTGGGTAAAAGGATGCCAAATGTATTTTAAATCATCTTTTAAAAGCTCATTTTTTTTATTCATTTTATTCTCTTTCTTTTTTTTTATTAAGTTATATTATAAGAATATGAAAATATCACATGACTTATTAATTAAATTATACAACTTAAATTTAGAAGAGTTATTAAAAGAAGCATCAAATTATACATTTAATGATGTTGAATTTTGTTCGCTTATATCAGCTAGAACAGGAAGATGCTCACAAAATTGTAAATATTGTGCACAAAGTTCACACTATAATACTCAATGCCAAACACATCCACTTGTTTCAAAAGAGAAAGTTTATGAAGCAGCTATACATTCAAAAGAGAATATGGCAACAAGATTTGCTATTGTGACTTCAGGCAAAACACCTGATGAGAGTGATTTTGATACCATGCTTGATTTAATCCAAACTATAAATGATGTTGAAGGATTAAAAAGTTGTGCAAGCATTGGTATTTTAAACGAACAACAAGCAAAAAAATTAAAAGAAGCCGGATTAACAAGATTTCATCATAACATTAATACTTGCAAATCTTATCATAATGAAATTTGCACAACTCATACCTATCAAGATAGAATTGATACTATTAATCTCGTTAAAAAATATGATATGGAACTTTGTTGCGGTGTTATAATTGGAATGGGAGAAACAATTGAACAAAGAATCGAAATGGCGCTTGAACTTGCACAGATTAAACCGAATAGTATTCCTGTTAATTTTCTCACACCAATAAAGGGGACACCTTTTGGAAACTATTGGGATAAAATTGACGAAGAAAACATACTAAAAACTCTTGCAATATTGAAAATAGCCAATCCAAATTCAGTTATCCGTTATGCTGGAGGCAGACAAGTAAGACTAAGCAAAGCCAATATGGAACTTGCTTTAAAATATTGTGTTGATGGAATATTAATAGGTAACTACTTAACCACTATTGGA
The DNA here is from genome assembly GCA_900553845.1 of uncultured bacterium. Taxonomy (GTDB): domain Bacteria; phylum Cyanobacteriota; class Vampirovibrionia; order Gastranaerophilales; family Gastranaerophilaceae; genus UMGS1477. The sequence goes on along the minus strand of USEW01000170.1, from coordinate 587 downwards.
ATTGATCCAAAAGATGATATTGAATCCGTTAAAAAAGTTGATAAAAAAATAAAACTATAATTAAGAATAACATTCAATAACCTGAAACTGTTCTTTTTTATCATCATTAAATAGCTTGGGGTAATAATCAAATATAACTATTTGTTCATGGTCTGAAGTATTTGGTTCTTGTAAACGTAAACCATATTTTTGCATTCCAATTATTGATTGTGCATGATGAGAAACTAATCCACCTTCTGGTTGTACATTAGAGAAATGATAATTGTCATCAAGAAGAGAAATTTCAGGGTATTCTTTTTGATTTAATCTCTTAACAAATTTAGTTTTTATTTTATAACCGAAAGCTTTAGCGACCTCGCCTATTTTTCCACCTTCAAGAGTTTTAAAGCCGTTGATTATCAAATTATCTAATTTATAGAAAGTATCATTATAAGGAACAACGTCTGTGCATTTAATTGATTTCACATAATTTTTATAATAATTTTCTTTTTCGGTTTTGTTTTTAAAATTAAGTAATTCACTATTTTCTTTTTCTAAAAAAGGCGTTAAATATAATATAACTTTATTAAGTTCAATAGAATCTATAT
>USEW01000169.1 GCA_900553845.1 uncultured bacterium | reverse complement strand
TCTAAAATTATAATTTTTATAGTAAAAATAAAATTTATAAACAGGTTTTGTTCTTAATGCTTTTGTAACCACTGTTTTAAATTAACAACATATTAAATTTAATAAAAAACTAACTGACATATTCAAATAATCTAATAAGAATGTAGGATATAATCCAATTAAAAATACTACGAGTAAAATAATACAAAACATACATAATTCACGTTTATTTAAATCTTGATAAAAACTAATAAAATTAATTTGAATATTACCATAACATACTCGATTAAATAACCATAATGAATAAATACTTCCAAAAAGCATACTAATTATAGCAAAAACCGCAATTGTTGTATTTGTATTAAAAATTCCTAAAAAAATTAAAAATTCACCTATAAAACTACTAGTTGTAGGTAAAGCAATATTAGCTAATGTAAATAACATAAAAATAACTGTAAATAATGGCATAGTTTGAACTAATCCACTATAATATTTTATTAAACGTGTATGATAACGTTCATATAAAATACCAACAATTAAGAATAATGCACCAGAAACTAATCCATGACTAAACATTTGTAATAATGATCCTTCCAAACCATAAATTTTATTTGTATATAAACCAATCATAATTAAATTCATATGAGCAATTGATGCATAAGCAATAATACGTTTTAAATCTGTTTGACGAATAGCAACCATTGAACTATAAATTAATCCTAAAATACTTAATGTATACACAAAAGGTGTATAGTAAAAATTAGCAAAAGGAAATAAAGGTATAGAAAAACGAATAAAACCATAAGTACCCAATTTTAATAAAATACCTGCTAAAATAACCGAACCTGGTGTAGGAGCTTCAACATGAGCTTCAGGCAACCAAATATAAAATGGTAACATTGGTACTTTAACAGCAAAAGATAAAAAGAAAGCAATCCATAAAATTTTTTGAATAAATGGATCAAAATTACATGTCAATAAAACTAAATAATTTGTTGTACCAGTATAATAAAAAATAAATAAAATTGCCAAAAGCATTAAACTATTTCCAAACATAATATTTTTCATAATGATACCTCCATTTTTATTGATAAACTTATGCACAATGTGAGTATATCATTTTACATGGAAAAAAGCAAGGGGAATAACAAAACCTGCAAAAAAATTGTGATATATATTAATATTAATTTTTATATTTTGTATACATTGCTAACTTGAAATATAAACTTGAAGTTCCTATTTATATATTTTAATATAAGCAAACCATAGTCTTACTATAGGACTTTAATGATTTTTAAGGCAATACCGCACAAAGCACGTCATAAACTTACAAAGTCTTTTGATGTGCTTTGCACGGTGTTGCCTTAAGTCAAAATAATAATGAAAATTTTTTCATAAACAATAAAAATACTAGACAAATTATTTAAACAGTGATATAATAAATACAGATTGAATAAAACGAGGTGATTTAGATGGGTTTAAGCTCACTTTTTAAATTTGGCGGAAAATATTTTGATAAAAATATACAACCTAAATGTGATTATTGTCAATTCGGTAAACGTGCAAAGGACGGAGATAAAGTTTTGTGTGAAAAAAGAGGTCTTGTAGATGCTTCATTTTCATGCGGTAAATTTACATACTCTCCATTAAAAAGAATACCTGTAAAACAGCTTAAGTTTGTCGGAAGTCTTGCCGATGATGAAATTTATGTTGAAACTAAAGATGATAAAGCAGAGAAAGAGGCGGCTGAAGCAGAGACTAAAGGAATAAAAACTCCTGATAAGAAGGAAAATAAAAATGCTGCTGCAAATGTAAAATTAGAAAAGCCACAAACTGTTCAGCAGAATAACGTGCAGACAATTGAGCCGCAGACAGTTCAGCAGAATAATATGCAGTCAATTGAGCCACAGGCAGTCCAGCCTGACAATATGCAGTCAGTACAATCAATTAACAATGCTGAAAATGCTTCAAATTCTGAAAGTGATTTGAAATCAGATGCAGATGAAGATGAGCAAAATGATGAAGTTCTTATGCAGGATATAAGCAAAGCACAGGAATTCTTAAATAATAAGCCAATCAAATAATTACACTACAATACTATGCACAAAAAACTCTGTCATGTTTTTATAATTTGACAGAGTTTTTCCATATTTTTTATTTAATTATGCGGAATATATTTTATTTGTACTGCAATAATAATATCAGGACATTGTTGAAGTGAATTATAGACAATATTCAGAGTCAACGCATTATATCAGCTGCTCTGTGTTGTACTGCCCTAAAGCTTTGTCCTGAATTTTTGTGCTGAAAGAGGTGTTCTCTATGTGGGACAAGCTTGCACTTATTCTGCTTATAATTGGTGGAATTAACTGGGGTTTGGTAGGAATCTTCCAGCTTGATATTATTGCATGGCTGTTTGGCGGTGCAGGAGCATTAATAAGCAGAGTGCTTTATATTTTAGTTGCTATTTCAGCCGTTTGGTGTATTTCACTGTTGTTTAAGGACAACGGTCGTGAAGCAGTAACTACAGTCGATTAAGAAACTGCTGAAAACTTTAAAATAAATCAGTTTCTAAGACTTTGATGCATAAAAATAAGATGCCGTTTTTTATGCAGAAAACAAAAACAGGGAGGTAATCCTCCCTGTTAATTTTTATATTACTCGCTTACATATGGAAGTAAAGCGATATATCTTGCTCTCTTAATAGCAGCAGTGAGTTCACGCTGGTGATAAGCACAAGTACCGGTTACACGTCTTGGTAAAATCTTAGCTCTGTCAGTCATACACTTTCTGAGCTTAGCAAGATCCTTGTAATCAATCTTTTCAACTCTGTCTGCACAGAACATGCAAACCTTTTTGCGTGGTCTTTTTGCAGCACGAGGATTTCTTTCTCTTTCCATGACACAACCTCCTTATAAAATATAAAGTTTAGAATGGTACGTCACCATCGCCGATAATTTCCTCAAAATCGCCGAGATCTCCAAATGAGAGATTCTCATTATTATTAGCAGGCTGAGCTGCAGCAGGAGCCTGTTGAGCCGGTGTCTGATAATTATAATTATTTTGTGGTGCAGAATAAGATGAACTGCCTTGTGATTCAGCTTTTGAACCTGTGAATTCTACATTATCAACAAAAACATCTGTTGTATAATGAGTTACATCAGGATGATTTCTATCCGCATAACTGCCGGTTCTAAGAGTACCTTCAACGCAAATCATGCTTCCTTTTCTGAAATAACGTGATACAAATTCAGCAGTTTGACGCCAAGCAGTACATGAAATAAAATCCGCCTGTCTTTCTCCTGTATTTTTATCTGCAAATCTTCTGTTTACAGCAACAGTAAAACGACAAGAAACAATTCCGCTTGTAGTCTGCCTTAATTCAGGGTCAGCGGTAAGTCTGCCCATAAGAATAACTTTATTCATCTGACCTACTCCTTAATTCATTGGAAAATTCATTAGCAAACAGTTACGAGTGAACGA
>USEW01000168.1 GCA_900553845.1 uncultured bacterium | reverse complement strand
AAAAAAATATCTAAATTGTGATATAAAGATTGAAAATCCTAAATTAAAAACGGAATTTTCATCTAAAATCGGATTTCGAATTGATAATTTTATAATTTCAAAAAATAGTAAAAATATTTTAACATTAGAAAATCTTAATACACAAATTTCATTAAGAGAGTTATTAAAAAATAGAATAATTCTTAATAGATTTGAACTTGATTATATTTATGCTGATGTAAATAAACTTATAGACATATTTCCAAAAGAAGAAAAAGAAGAAAAAAATAAACAAAAACAACTTGATATTGATTTTTATGATTCAATACTTACTTTGAAAAAAAGTCTTATTTCATACGAAATAGAATCAGGTTATAATGCAACTTTAAAAATAAATGACTTTTTTATTGATAATACTAAAAAAAATGGGCGACATTTACATTTTGACATTAATACTTTATTGAGCAAAAATGGCAAGAATGTTTATTTTGCAATAAATGACAAAAATAAGGTATTATTAAAAAATAAACATATATATGTTGATGATTGCATTTTAAATATTAATAAATCTAAAATACATATAAATGCCCAAGCTTCAAAAAAAGATGGAATTAACGTTGATTTAACATCAAAAGGGTTTAGAATAGAGGACATTGTTGATATAGTTAATTCAAATATTTTGATTAATAATGGAAGTGAAATGCTTTCCTGTTTTAAAGACATTAGCGGCAATTTTGATTTTAATATAAATTTAACAAAAGAAAATATAAAAGGCCTTATTGACTTAAATAATGGATTTTTAAAAATTATTCCGCTTAACAATTTACCTGTTGTTGCAAAAGAAGGGAAAATACTTTTATCTTCAAAAGACATAATGTTGAAAGATTTTAGAGGATATTACGGCACTCAAAAAACAAATCAGGTAAGTTTGAATGGAGAAATAAAAGACTATGTAAAAACTTGTGAAACCAATTTAAATATAAAGACAAAAATTACAAATGATTTTACAAAAAACTATTTATCTAAAATGATAAATGCCAAAATAGAAATGGTTGGTGAGGCACCTGGTGTAATTGTTGTAAATTCTAAAGATAATAAAGTTCATATTATGATGGCTGCAAAAGTGGCAAAAGGTGATGACATTTTGCTTGAAGGTGCCTCTTTTTCACCAAAAGGTTATGATAGGGCATTAAAAACTGAAATGTCATTTCAAAACAATATATTAAATATTAAAGATATAAATTATTATATAGCATCTGTATTAAAAAAAGGTGTAAAAGCTAAGCCTGTAATGGTGTTGAATGGTAATATTGACTGTTCAAAGCCCATACCTCAAGTAATGGATTTTAGTTTTGATGTACCAAATCCTCTTCCAAGTGAGTTTTTGAATGTGTTTATCGGTCAAAAAGTATTTAAAGGCGGTAAATTCTCAGGTAATCTAGGATTTGTAAATGATTCTAATTATCCAATCATTAAAGGAAATATGGAAGCAAGTGAAATAAGGGTCCCAAAAGAACGTCTCTTTATAAAAGATGCAAAATTGTCAACAAGTAATACTTTAATAAATATAAATGCAAATGGAAGTTATAAACGTTCAAAATATCATTTTAAAGGAAATATTTTAAATGCAGTTAAGTATCCCATTGTTGTAAAAAATGTTGATTTTAAGGTTGATAATATAGATATTGATAGACTTTTAAAATCATTTAATAGTCAAAATACAGTTAGTGTTGTTGAAAATAATAATATAACTTATGATAATGTCGATGATGAAAGTGAAAACGAAAATGCACCTGTTTTTGATGTTAATAATTTAATTATTGAAAAGTGTATTTTAAGACTTGATAAAGGAAAGTATAAAGACATAAATTTTGGGAATTTGGCTGCTGACTTAACTTTAAATAAGAATAACATTCTAGAGTTGAAATCAAATAAGTTTGATATTGCAGAAGGTATCTCAACTTTAAAAGTGTTTTGTGATTTAAAGAATCATAAATATAATTTGCGTCTTGGAATAAAAGATGTAAATTCTGATATTATGTCAAGTTCTTTATTAAATTTAAGTCGGGAAATTGCAGGAAAGGCAAGTGGTTTAGTCGAATTAAATACAGATGAATCTTTAAAATTAAATGGTTCAATAAAATTTTTGGTTAAAAATGGTCAAATACAAAAAATAGGATTGGTTGAGTATGTTATGAAGCTTGCAGCCTTGTTTAGAAATCCTTTGGTGATGATAAGCCCATCTACATTTTCAGATATTGTGAATATTCCCGAAGGTAATTTTGACAAAATACAGGGCGAACTTTATATAAAAAATAATTATGTTGAGTTATTAAAAATAAAATCACAAGCACCGCAGCTTGCAAGCTATATTGTAGGATGTTATAACATTGAAAATAGTGATACGATTTTAAGAATTTATACTAAATTTAGCAATAAAAATAAAGGATTTGCAGGATTTATGAGAAATATATCATTAAATAATCTAGCTAATAGAATCCCTATAAGTTCAAGAAGTGATGCACATTATTATGCTGCTGAATTAAAAAATATACCTGAAATAGATGCTGATGAAAAAGATTGTCAAATATTTTTAACAAAAGTGGATGGTGATGTTGAGCATAATAATTTTATATCGTCATTAAAGAAAATAAAATAGAAAAATACTTGACATAGGTGTTTGTAAATGATACATTATTAAATGTAATATGGGCTTGTGGCGCAGCGGTAGCGCAGAGGACTCATAATCCTTTGGTCGCAGGTTCGAATCCTGCCGGGCCCATTTATATGAAAATATTATTATAAGAAAGTTGGTGCAAGAGTTTTTGACTCTTGTTTTTTAATATTATAAGAATATAAAAGGTTTTTAATTGTGAAAAAAAATAAGTGCAAATTATGCAATTGTCAAGATATTGAACATACAACTTATAAACTTCGTGATAATGATAAAATATCTGTTTTAAAGTGTAAAAAATGCGGTTTGTCGTTTTTATCTTCTTTTGAACATATTAATGAAAATTTTTATGAAAATGGTAATATGCATTCAAATGAAGATTTAAAAGAAGATTTTGAAGCCTGGGAGAAAAGAAGCTTTGAAGACGATTTTAGACGATTTAAATTTTTAAAAAACAAAATAAAAAATAAATCTGTTTGTGATTTTGGATGTGGTATTGGCGGTTTTATTAAATTGGCTCAAAGTGTTGCAAATAATGCTTGCGGAGTTGAAAAACAAAAGAATTTAAAAAAATATTTTGATGAAAATAATTTAAATGTTCAAAATGACATAAATGAATATAAAGAACAGTTTGATTTTATAACTATGTTTCATGTTTTAGAGCACTTGAGAAATCCAAAAGTTGACATAATCCAGTTGACAAAAAAGTTAAAGAAAAATGGCGAATTGATTATTGAAGTCCCAAATTGTGATGATGCTTTATTGACACTATATAAAAATAAAGCATTTGCAAATTTTACCCATTGGAGCTGTCATTTGTATATGTATAACCAAAAA
>USEW01000167.1 GCA_900553845.1 uncultured bacterium | reverse complement strand
TTGGATTTTTTAAATATTCGTTCATAAGTTCAAATGTGTCCGCGTCAGGTTTAAAATCAAACCGGAACATAAATTTGAGCATTCTTAAAATTCTTGTCGGGTCATCAATAAAACTTTTATTGTGTAATATTTTTAATGTTTTATTTTTTAAATCATAAAGTCCTTGACTTGTCGGGTCGATAATTCCAAGAAAATTATCTTTATTCAGACTTAAAACAAGAGTATTTATTGTAAAATCACGCCGTATGGCATCATCATAAAGGCTCACACCTGTTTTTGTTATTTGTGGTAAACATCCGGGTTTTGGATAAATTTCGCATCTTGTAGTTGCAACATCAAAACACATACCGTTGACCACAATTTTAGCTGTTTTAAATTCTTCTTTAATTTCTTGAATTTTAAAAATATTGTTATCACAAAGTTTTTTGGCGAGAATTGTTGCATCAAAATCACATAGAATATCAACATCCATTATTTTTTTATTTAAAATTAAATCCCGAACAATACCACCAACTAAATAAATATTATATCCAAGCCGGTTTGCATTACACGAGATTAATTTTAAATTATCACGTATTTGAGAAGATAAATTATTATTGTAATTTTTAACGATATCCAAAATATTAAACAACCTTTAAACGCTTAATTTAATATATTTTGAAGATTTAACACCATCAATTTGGTTTAATTTTTGAATAACATAATCTTTAACTTCACAAGGAACATTCAAAATCATAATTGATTCGTTATTTGATGATTTTGTGTCGTTGTTAACTTGCATGCTATTAATATTTATACCATTATCGCCAATAATTTGAGCAACTTTTGCAACCATTGATGGTTTATTTTCATGGGGTATTAAAAGCATATTGCTATCAGGCATAATGCTTGTTGAGAAATTGTTAATTTTTGTAATACGATAGATATCTTTTGCAAGCATAGCGCCTCGTACAATTGTCTCATTTTCACTTGTTTTTATTTTAACAGTTATAACACCACAAGATGGCACTTTTTGGTTTGATTTTATAGTGTTAACGTTGATACCTCTTTCTTTAGCTATTAATGGTGCATTAACATAATTGACACACCCGACACGATAATCAAAAACACCTTTTAAAACAGATATTTCAATAGGTGTAACATCAACTTGAGCAAGTTCTCCCATAACGGTAATTTCAACACTTTGAATATTTCCGCTTGCAATTTGAGAAGCCATTTGTGAAATATTTTGAGCAAGTCCCATATAATCTTTAACTGGTTCAAGTTTTTCAGGCTTCATTTGAGGAAGGTTAACAGCACTTTTTGCTTCACATCCTAACAAAACTTCACGTATTTGTTTAGCCACGTCAACTGCAACATTTATTTGAGCTTCACTTGTTGAAGCGCCCAAATGCGGAGTCAAAACACATTTATCAATACACTCAAATAAAGGTGAAGATTTTATATCAGGTTCATTTTCAAAGACATCAATAGCCGCACCAGAAACTTGTCCTTCTTTAATAGCTTCATATAAAGCAACTTCATCAATTATCCCGCCACGAGCGCAATTTATAATTTTAACACCCTTTTTCATACGATTTATTGTATTTTTATTGATTAAAGAAATAGTTTCTTTTGTTTTAGGTGTATGTATTGAAATGTAGTCACATTGCCCCCAGAATTCATCCAAAGTTGAACAATAAGTTGCACATAAATTCTCAACAAGTTCCTTTGTTGTATATGGGTCATAAACTATGACATTCATTCCCAATGATTGAGAAACTTTTGCAACATGTTGACCTATTTTCCCAAATCCTATTACACCTAAAGTTTTGCCAAAGACTTCAACACCAGTAAATTTTGAGCGTTCCCAAAGTCCTTGTTTTATAGTTTCATAAGCTTGAGGTATGTTTCTTGATAAACTTAACATCATAGCAATAGTATGCTCAGCAGCCGCATGGGTGTTACCATCTGGTGAATTAACAACAATAATCCCGCATTTTGTGGCTGATTCAATATCGATATTATCAACGCCAACACCGGCTCGTCCTATAATTTTTAAGCTTTTACCCGCTTCAATAATTTTCTTTGTAACTTTTGTCTGACTTCTCACCATTAAAGCATCATATTCGCCTATTTTTAAAGCAAGTTCATCTTCACTCATAGTAGGTAAAAAATCACATATTGCAGCATCACCAATTATATCTTTTGCGCTTTCATTAATTTTATCAGTTATTAAAACTTTCATTATTATTTTGTCCCTTCATTATTTTGCTAATATTTCAATTGCAGCTTTAACACCTTGTCCCAATTCAAACTTGTGTCCTAATTTAAATAATGCAGCTTCAAGTGAACTAATTGAAGCAAGAACATCACGGTCGCAAACAAATCCCAATGTCCCCATCCTAAATATTTTGTCTTTTAGGTCGTTTTGACCATTAGCCACCACAATATCGTAGTCATTTTTTAATGTTGCACGAATATCTGGTACACTGATACCATCTGGCGGCAATATTGAGGTTATTGCGCAGCTTGCAATATTTTCATCTTCAACAAAGGGTTTTAATCCAATGGCTTTTATAGCAGCCCTTAAAGCGCAACTATGTTCTTTGTGTCGTTTTTGTATATTTTCAAGCCCCTCTTTTAAGATGATATTTAAAGCAGTATCAAGTGCAACAAAAAGATTAACAGCTGGTGTATAAGGAGTTGAATTTGCAGCAACACTTTTTTTGTAGGCATCCCAGTTAAAATAAAATCCGCTTCTTTTGCATTGTTTATGGACTTCAAAAGCTTTTTCACTTGCGGCTAAAAATGCAAGCCCGGGTGGTATCATAAACCCTTTTTGAGAACCAGAGACAAGTACATCAATTCCCCATTCATCCATCTTCAAAGGCATTGCACACACACTTGTTACACCGTCAACAACAGATAAGGCTCCATGATTTTTTATTATCTCGCATAAAGTCTTTAAATCGTTTGTTACACCTGTTGCTGTTTCGTTATGAGTTATCGTTACAAGCTTTATTTCTTTATTTACATCTTCATCAAGACGTTTTTTTAAATCTTCAGGATTTATTGCTTTGCCATATGGCATAGTGATTGTTTCAACATTCGCTCCAAAAGCTTTAGCTATTTTAGCCCATCTTTCACCAAAATTCCCAATTACAAGAGAAAGAACTTTATCACCTTCATTAACAAGATTTGATATAGCTGCTTCCATTGCTCCTGTACCGCTTGAAGTATAAACAAATACATCGTTTTTTGTTTCAAAAATAAGTTTTAAATTTGAATAGACTTTTTCCAAAATTTTTGAAAATTCGGAACTTCTATGTCCAATAGGATGTTTTGCCATATCTAAAAGTACACTTTGGGGTACTGGTGTTGGACCTGGAATCATCAAAAAAGTCTTATCTTGCATTTGTTTTTCTCCTTTTTGGTTAAAGCATAAAATTCTATTTCAAATTTAGCATATTTAAAGGAGTTTAACAAGCTCTTGCGTAAAACATACTAAAATCTTCAT
>USEW01000166.1 GCA_900553845.1 uncultured bacterium | reverse complement strand
CCTTGTATAGTTTCAAAAAATATTGTATAATTAAATATGAGGTATTATATCATATGAATAGTTTATTATTTATTATTTTAATTATTTTTATAATAATTTTAATAATATTGTCAAAAAATATATTTACACAAAATGTAGAAAATGTTTCAGCTTTTGATTTAAACGTATCGGAAGATGAAATATATGAACATGTTAAAAATTTAATTGATAACAAACAATATGATGCAGCATACAAAATGGCAAAAAAATACTTGTCCCAGGTTCCACATCATTATAGACTTCGATTTTTGCTTGCAAAATCACTATATGAAACTTTTTCAAATTATAATGAAGCCATACATCACTTAAATCTCGTTATAAAAAGTGATAGACGCAATGAAGATGCTTATTTAATACTTGGTTTTTCTTATCAAGCATTAAGTCAGTATGCAAAAGCGATTGCTGCTTTTAAAAAAGTTTTGGCAATAAATTATGAAAATGAAGATGCTTTGCTATCTCTTGGATATTTGTATGAATACACAAAACAGAAGAAAAGTGCATTGAGAATGTATTTAAATTATATACAATATTCTAATAATCGTGATGAAATTTTTAATATTCTTCATACAATTTGCAATATTTACATAGATATTAAAAATTGGGAAAATTTAGCTGAATATGCTTTAAAAATATTGAATATTGACGAAAATGATTACCAAGGACTTGAGTTTTTAAAAATTGCTTATATTAATCTTCATATGAATGAAAAAGCTTGTGAAGTTATAAATAAACAAATTGAGCTGTCACCTGATGATTTTAACTTATATAAAGAAATTATTAACATTTATTTTGATGCTAAAAATTATGATGCGGTTCTGGCTTATTGTGAGGAAAGTATGACACTTGATAACGTTGACGAACCTTATATTAAAAATATCCAGGCAAAAACTTTTATTAATACAGGTAAAATTGACAACTGCTTTGATATTGTTAAAGAAGCTTTAAAGTTAAATCCAAAAGATGTCCAATTAAAACAAACACTAGCTTGTGCATATTTAAATATAAATGAATTTCAAACCTCCATAAATTTATATAATGAGCTTATTGATGAAGTTGACCCTTCTGATATTTTATATATAAAACACACTATTAGTGACTGTTATTGTTGTTGGGCAAGTTATTTAATTGATAATGATAACCTTAATGAAGCTTTTGAAAAATTCTCACAAGCTTTGACTTATAATGATAAAAATCCTGAAATATACTATAATTTAGGGCTTATTGGATTTAAAATAAAAAATTATTTTGATGCTCAAAAGCAATTCCGGCGTGCTATTGAACTTGCACCAAATGTGGCAAAATATTATATGACATTAGGTGATCTTCAAATTGAAATAGAAAATATTTATGATGCGAAACAGTCATATATTGATGCAATAAGTATGGAACCTGAAAATGCTCAAGCACAAGCTACTTTGGGTATTTTATATTCTAAACTTAAAGATGTGGATAATGCAATTAAGCATTTAACTATAGCTGAGAAATTAAATCCAAATGATTGTGAAGTTAAATACAACTTGGGTCTTATAAATGAAATTAACGGTAATATTAATTTAGCTATTGAAAAATATAATGAAGTTTTAAGACTAGACCCCAATCATCAAGAAGCAAAAAATAGCTTGCACTTAATTAATGAATTTAATGAATCAGAATAAATTTATTTGCTAAAAAACTTAATTTAATGTAAAATAAAAATTAAGCCGTGCTCCACGGGGAATTGCAATCCCTTGACCCGAAGTTAATGCGGGGTGCAGAGACTACTGTGAGGCAGCTATTTACATAATTACCTAAATTATTATGTCGTTGATAGTTTAAATTTCATACGGCGCAAGCCATTGAACCGTGTCAGGTTAGAAATAAAGCAGCACTAAAATGGTCTAAACTTGCGGGTGTAAGATTTTTAAAAAGTAGATATTTTAGTTTTCTAATTATGCTAATATCTCTCGATAGGTAGAGTGCACGGCTTTTTTTGTTTTTAAATTGCTCCGCTTTGGCTTACGCTTCTTATTTCATCGGGATTAACTCGATTAAATATGCATAAACTATTTGTGTTGGGTTTTCAAGTCTTGCTTTACGACCATTAAAGCCGCCTTTTGTATAGCGAACTACAACCCAATTGTTGTTATTTGTATTAAATTTTGTCATATCAAGTATACCTGATAATGTTTGTTTGCCTGCATTATAATTTTTAAGATTTGTATTTAAAGGTAATTTATAACGATTCATAATATAGTTGTGTAAAAATTGTTGGGTTTCAAATTTTTTACTTAATGTTTTAAGTTCAATATTTTTAAAAGCACCAAATGCAAGTTCAGGATCTCCCTCAATATCCCGGTATGGATCTGAGTACATTATTACATTCATTTTAACTTGTTTATAATTAAATAGTTCATTTGGAAGCTTAAACTCCTGAATATTAAACCCGTTATTACTTAAAACTGTATCATTTTGAGTTATATAAAAATTATTATCAACACGTTTTTGAGTGACTATTTTTTGAATATCGTCAGGTTTGTAGTTTTCAACCAATATTTGTCTTAGGTAGTTTTTTGATTCATCATAGTTATCAATTGAAGCAGCAGCTCCTATAATCCCATTTGGTATAAGTCCCGCTAAAAACACAGGAGCTAATGCTAAAGCACCACCTGCCGCTGCCACACCACCACCTGTTCCTACAGCAATACCAACAATACCACCAGTTGACAATCCACCGCCGCCATCGTCATCAGGATTTAAACTTGGTGTTGTAGGGTCAGTTTCATCACCTGGTTGAGGTTCTTCTACTTCCTCAAAAAAATTATTTGGGTTTTTAACATAATAAGCCGATAAATGTTGAGTTGCTATTGGTGCTTTTGCCTCGTTTGCTTTTACCATAATATTAGTATGACTTAAAAGTAAAGTCATTATAATAAATAGATTAAATATTTTTCGTATCATAATTACTTATCCCTCGACATTTATAAAGCCAAATTAATTTATATTTTCATTTTTTTTAATTATACAAAAGGATAAATTTTATATTACCCATATTTTATAAATATACGGGCAAGTGATAAATATTTTTTAAAATGAAAAATGAAAAAGTAAGCAATCTCAGGTTTCTTTTATGAAATTATTTAAAATTATTTTAATTTTAACAATAAATATAATTTTGAACTCAAATTTAGTTTTTGCAGATAATTTACATTTTGAAAAAATTTCACAAAGTCAAAAGTTTGGGAATAAAATTATGCAGCAAGTAAATTTGTCATTTTATTCAAATAGCCCTTGGAAGCTTTATGCTCAAGTTCTTGATTTAAATATCCAAAATCAAACCAATCCAAATTATTTTATCCCACTATCACGTTTTGAAATATCAAATTTAGGACAGTTACCGTTTAGTAACTTTGAAAATTCAAAACAAATTGAGATTGAAAATTCCGATACAAATGTTGGAATGAATAATTTAAATTTTAATTTTG
>USEW01000165.1 GCA_900553845.1 uncultured bacterium | reverse complement strand
TCGAGATCATACGTTCCAACTGATGGAATAAACTTTATTACTAATATAATTAAGTTATTTATTTGTGTCTAATTTTTTCTTCTTCACCATAATTCCTGTAAGTATTTTATAAGTAAAATGTAAGTACTCCTGTCATGTATAATTAAATATACCTTATATTTATAATTATGTCAATAGTTTACTTATAAAATAGGGAATATACATTAAATAAATGAAGTGCAGATTAACTCCAAATGGCTCTGGATGGCAATTATATATAAGGAAACCAGTAATTAAACTGCTTGGATATATTCCCGGTGAGACTAAGGTTAAATTTATTATAAAAGATAATTGCCTGCATATTTTGCCTTGTAATATGGAAATATTGTCAAAAAACAGTTCAAATTATATCCGAAGGCTTGTCAAATCAGGGAACGGCTATGGGTTTTATATATCAAATACAGTCATAGAACTGCTTGATATTGATCCTGAAAGTGATTTTTTGAAAATGACTCTTGATGGCAATGTCATGATTGTAGGCAAATATACATATTAAAATAAGGTGTTAATAAGAATGATATATATGTAAAATCAGGTATTTATTGACAGATGATATTTATATAATTTATTAAGCACCATTTTAAAATTGAAATGTCAGGGTAATTAATGAAGAAAAAACTAACGACATCAGGAAGCGGTTGGGAGCTTTATTTAGCTAAACCAATATTGAAACTAATGGGCATTGACCCAAAAAATTCTCTTGTTTTATTTAGAATTGAAAAAAAAGTTCTTATAATTAAAGAAATAAAATCCGATAAACTTGAAGATACAAAAAATCTTATGATTCGTAAATTCACAAAAAGCGGCAGCGGATGGGCACTTTATATCCCTAATACTATTCTTGAGCTTCTTGATATAAATCCGGTTGAAGATTATGTTGAATATGAAGTTGATAACGAAATATTAAAGATAAGAAAAATCAACTAACAAATAACTATAACCTAAATTCCTTCTTATTAAAATTATATTCATATCAATTTTTCTTTAATTTATAATCTTTTTTATGCCTCTTGTCCGGGGAATTTATAAATGCTAAAATAAATTGTTGGTAAGTTAAAGAAGAAGGTCAATTATAGTGGAAATAATAAAACATATTGATGATGAAGTAAAAACAGTTGAGGAAAAAACAAAGGTTTTAGATTTTAATAAAGAGTTTATAAAACCTATTTTTCAGGATATATTTAAGTATTCGCCATATAAACTTGTCGCGCTTGTACTTAATATAATAACCGTTCCTATCTATACAATGTTTTTGTCACCAAGTGACTATGGGTTATATTCTATATCAATAGCCACTTTAAGCTTTATATGTATAATATTTTCAGACTGGATTGGTCTTTCAGCATTGCGTTTTTTTGAAGAACAGCAGATTAAACAAAACGTGGCACAATATTTTGGTACGCTTGTAACGCTTCTATGCGTAAACCTTATAATGATGTTTAGCTGCAGTTTTATTTTCCGTCATATGATATGTGATTTTTTCCACATACCGCCAAGATTTCTACTTATAATAACAATACTTATTATTCCTGTTGCAGTACGAGCCTTGCTTCTTCAGGTGCTACGAGCCCAAATAAAACCCGGGTCTTACAGTTCGTCAATGATTTTAAACCAGATTTTTACAATGATTTTTGCAGTTTTATTTATAAAATACTTTTCACTTGCCCCTGAGGGGATAATTTTTGCCATGACAGTTGTTGTAACCTGTATTGACTTTATGTTAATTCATCAGACAAATATCATGAAAACAATAAGTTTTAAAGGGTTAAAAAGTGAAACCATGTTGAAACTGTGCAAATACGGTATGCCTCTTGCAGTGGGTCAGCTCAGTTTATGGATTATGACACAGAGCAACAAATTTATACTGCAGCACTATAAAGGTTCATTTGCAAACGGTATTGTCGGAGTTTCGTATAATATTACTTATTCCATTATATTATCCTTATTTTCAATATTTATAATGGCAGCAATGCCAAGAATAATAAAGATGTACGAAATGAAGCAGGACGTTACAAAAACAATATCAATAATTTCTGGTCATCTAATTGCGGTAACAATGCCGTTTGTGATAGTCTTTTCGCTTTACCCGCTAGATTTTGTACACTTGCTTGCAAATGAAAAATTTTCGCAAGCTTATATTATAATCCCAGCTATGTCATTATCAGTAATGTTCATGTTGCTTGCAGAGTTTACTACAATACAATATCATCTTGTAAATAAAACCTATATTGATACAATACTAAAGCTAGCAGCCGGCGGGATTGGCATTGTATTAAACATATTGTTTATTCCTAAATTCGGCATTGCAGCAGTCGGATATACTGCTCTTATTGTTAATATTTGCTACTTTTTATTAAGTCTTTTATGCGTAGTAAACAATCTTAAATGGAAATTCCCTAAAACAGAAATATTTATGTTTACTTTATCATGCATACCAATGTTTCTTGCATATCTCTTTTTGTCGCGCTTAAATGCTCATTTTATAATAAGCATGATTGTTCTATTGGTTATTTATTATTTAACTTATTTTATGCTTAACAAAAAAAGATTTGCATAATAATTTAATAAAAAAATCTGTTTATTGTAAAATATAAATTGTAAATATTTTTTAAACGAGGTTGAGAAAAAAATTGCCTGAATATGTAAAAAAAACAATACGTGACATAGTTGATTTCCCCAAAAAAGGAATAATTTTTCGTGATATTACAACTGCTGTAAAAGACAAAGAAGCATTAAAACGTATAGTAGATTTTTTGACAGAAAAATTTAAAGACAAAAATATAGATTATGTAGCTGCAGTTGAGTCCCGAGGGTTCATTTTTGGTTCAGCGCTTGCATACAATTTGAATGCAGGGTTCATACTTGTTAGAAAACCTGGTAAACTTCCTGCAAAAACCATAACAGAAGAATATAGTCTTGAATACGGCACCGATAAAATAGAAATTCATGAAGACGCAATTGAACCTGGGAAGAATGTTCTTGTTATTGATGATTTACTCGCAACCGGCGGTACAGTCAATGCCTGCATAAAGTTAATAAAAAAAACCGGCGGAAATATTGTAGGATGCGCTTTTGTTATTGAACTTGAAGACTTAAAAGGACGCGAAAAACTACCAAAGGATGTAGATGTAATTTCCATGATAAAGTATTAATAAATACAGTGACCGACTTTTCATAAAATTTGGATTTTATTATCTTGAAAAAATTGAAAAAAGTGGTATGATAAAAATAGGGCGAGCGGTTTGAGACCCGCTCTTTAATAACCCTAATGTTGAAGTTTAAGCGCTAGTATTATTAATAGAATTAATATTAGCGCTTTTGTACTAATACAAATCAACATTTCCGACATCACCTCCTTTGTTGTTATGACATATTATCGAATTTAAAGTTCGTCTCACACAACTTTGGAAAGTTTGTCGCAGGGTTTGCCCTATTTGTTTTAATTATATCGAAAATGAGTATAAATGTAAAGTTTATTGACAGATAT
>USEW01000164.1 GCA_900553845.1 uncultured bacterium | reverse complement strand
TATGTGCGCAAGAGAATTGAATGGAGTCTTCCTTAGTACGAGAGGACCGGGAAGAACGAACCTCCAGTGTATGGGTTATCCTGCCAAGGGTAAACGCCCAGTAGCTGTGTTCGGAGTGGATAAGTGCTGAAAGCATATAAGTACGAAGCCCACCATAAGATGAGTTCTCTCATCGGAGCAATCCGAGTAAGTCCCCAAGTAGATAATTTGGTTGATAGGTCAGAGATGGAAGTGTGGCGACACATGTAGTCGACTGATACTAATAGGACGAGGGCTTTTCCTAGGCATTATAACTTTTTTGTTATATAGGAAATTGATAATTACGTTAAGTTTATTGCATTGTGCAACTTTAAAAGTACAAAAAACATTGATATGCTTCAATGTAAACTAGAATTTCTGGTGACAAAGCGGCAGCATTCCACCCGTTCCCATCTCGAACACGGTCGTAAAGACTGCTCGCGGCGACGATACTTGGAGGGTGACCTCCTGGCAAAATAGCTAGTTGCCAGAACCTATTTTTAAAAAGCGAGAAAAAATTTCTCGCTTTTTTTATTATATTTTACTTTTTGAACTTTTGTTGTAAAATTATTATATGATACAAAATAATATTAAAAATGCTAAATTTGCTTTAATTGGACACCCGTTGGGACATTCTTTATCCGGTATAATTCATAGTGCTGCTATGAAAAGTGTAGGTATTACAGGTGAATATTTACTTTTTGACACAGATCCTGAGTATTTAATTGACCAGGTAAAATATTTTAAATCTCAAAATTTTTTGGGGTTTAATGTTACTATTCCATTTAAAGTGCCTATTACTTTGTTTTTGGATGATGTTGATAATTTGGCTAATCTTATTTCATCTGTTAATACCGTTAAAATTACAGCAGATAGACGATTAATTGGATATAATACTGACGTTTATGGATTTAAAAATGCCATTCCCTCCGTTTTTGATTTAAAACATAAAAAAGTTGCTTTAATTGGATTAGGTGGTGCTTCGCGTGCCATTTTAGCTGCATTTTCTCAAATTGATGTAGAATGCGTTGATGTTTATGTTCGTAATGTTATTAATGCAAATGAATTTTTGTCAAATTTTCGTATTAATTTTTCAAATCTTAAAGTAAACTTATTTCAAATGCAGAATTTAAAAACACTTGAACCATATAAAATGCTTGTGAATGCAACTCCTGTTGGTATGCGTGGTCATTCAATGGACTTGTCTCCTATTGGAGAGCATTTGTTAAAATCGTTTAATCAAGATGGAATTGTTTATGATATCATTTATAATCCTATTAAAACAAAACTTATTAAAGATGCTATGAATCTGGGAATAAAGACTATTAATGGTCTTGATATGCTTGTTTTTCAGGCTGCAAAAGCTTTTGAAATTTGGACAGGGCTTTCGCCTGATGTTAAATTAATGAAAATAGCAGCATTAGAACATATGCTTTAAATATTTTTCTAGGAGAACTTTTATGTTTAAAAATCTTGATATTAGTAGTTTTAATCAAAATCCTTTTAATTTAATTGGTGATGAGTGGATGTTGATTACATCTAAAGATAAGCAAAACGGTAAAGTTAATTCAATGACTGCTTCCTGGGGAGGTCTTGGATTTATGTGGGGTAAGCCTGTTTGCTTTATTGTTGTTCGCCCTCAAAGATATACTCTTGAGTTTATAGATTCCTCTAATGAGTTTTCGTTATGTTTTTTTGATAAAAAATATAAAAAAACTTTGTCTTATTTTGGTACTGTTTCAGGACGTGATGAGAATAAAATTAATAATTCTGATTTGACGCTTTTTGAAAATAGTCAAATTCCTTATTTTAATGAATCTAAATTGGTACTATTGTGTTCTAATATATATAGACAAAAGTTTGAAGAAAATTGTTTTATTAATAAAGAAATAATTGATAAATGGTATCCAAATAAAGATTATCACTATCTTTATATAGCTTCGGTTAATCAAATTTTATTTAAATAATTTACGGTATATTTTTATGGCAAAAGTTAAAACTAAATGGGTTTGTCAAAATTGTGGTTATGAAACTGCAAAGTATTTAGGTAAATGTCCTGATTGTTTAAGTTGGGGAACTATAGTTGAAGAAGAAATTTTTGTTGAAAATAATAAAACATCAGCTTTGAGCATTCAAAATTTAACTCATCAAAAACCTGAATTATTATCAAGTATAAATTTTAATCAAATGGATGATATTAAACGTCAAAAAAGCGGTATTGATGAGTTTGACCGTGTAACAGGCGGTGGATTGGTTTTAGGTTCTTTGAACTTAATAGCAGGGGATCCAGGTATTGGGAAGTCAACATTATTACTTCAGGTTTGTTCTAGTTTAGCTAAAAGCGGTTTAAAGTTATTGTATGTTTCTGCTGAAGAATCATCTATTCAAATTAAACTTCGCGCTAATCGTTTAAATATTGATTGTAATAATTTATATATTTATGCCAACACTAGTTTTGAATTGATTGAAAAACAGATTAATGAATTAAAACCTGATATTTTGGTAATTGATAGTATTCAAACAATATTTAAATCAAGCTTAGGTTCGGTTTCAGGAACTGTTTCGCAAATCAAAGAATGTACATTATCATTAATGCAAATTGCAAAAACATTAAATATAACTATAATAATTGTAGGTCATGTTACTAAAGACGGCAATATTGCAGGCCCAAAGATACTTGAACATATGGTAGATAGTGTGTTTTATTTTGAAGGTGATAAATATAAATCATACCGTATTTTACGTTGCAATAAAAACCGGTTTGGAGCTACGGATGAACTTGGTATGTTTGAAATGGAAGACTTTGGATTAAGACAAATTTTAAACCCGAGTGAATTATTTTTAAATAACCATAGGCAAAACGACAAAGGTGTTTCAGGTAGTGTTGTTGTTGCAACAAACGATGGGAATCGACCTTTGCTTGTTGAGATTGAATCTCTTGTTGGTGTCACTCCCTACCCATCTCCAAGGCGGGTTGCAAATGGTGTTGATTATAATAGGCTGCTTCAAATTTTGGCTGTATTAGAAAAACGTGTTGGATTAAATTTAAGTAAGCAGGACGTTTATGTTAATGTATCAGGAGGTCTAAATATTTATGAACCTGCTTCTGATTTAGGTGTTGCTGTTGCTATTTTATCCTGTGCTTATGATGTGGTTTTTGACCCTAAAACTGTTCTTCTAGGTGAAATAGCACTATCTGGTGACATAAAAAATGTTACTAATCTTGAAAAACGCATTTTAGAAGCCCAAAAACTCGGTTTTAACCGAATTATCATCCCCAAACAACAAAATAAAAAGTTTAAAGACTTTAAAATAAAAATTGTTGAAGTTGAAAAACTAAAAGATGTTGTCAATTTGTGTATTGGTGAGAAAGGAGTTGTTAACTTATAATGGAAAATTCTATAAAATATTTTAACCAAAATGATTTTGATAAAAATTTGAATGTATCCTTTGTTGATGAAAATATGGATGTTCCTTCAAATAAATTAATTTTTAAACATTATATATGATCTTTAATTATTTATGGGATAGCTTTAATT
>USEW01000163.1 GCA_900553845.1 uncultured bacterium | reverse complement strand
TTTATTATTGACCCAGGTAAATTAAAGTTAGCAGGGTTTATTTTTTTAGACGGCTGGTGGGCTAATGGATATGGGGTTGAGATTACGACTTGTTTTGACAAAGCCTATTATGGTCAATTTGTTCGTGAAACAGGTCGTATTTTTATTCCTTATATTTTTGAAGCCTTCAATATTAAAAAATTATTAGCTCAGGTTTATTCAACAAATATCATGGCAACAAAACTTTTATACGATCTTGGTTTTGAGTATGAAGGGACATTAAAAAAACATACAATTGTTAAAAATAAAGTTGTTGATATTTTAATTTTTTATATGACAAATTAATTTTTAGTTTTTAGTTCTGTGGAGATATTAATATCTATGAAATATAAATTGTTACCTAAACAAAGGGAGTTCATTGAAATACCACATGATTATTCTCTTGATGTTGCTGTTTATCAAGGTGGTTTTGGTTCTGGAAAGACATTTGCCGGGTCATTGCTTGGTATTTTGTTATCTTTAAAATTTCCTAAAATTATAGGATTAGTTGGTGCACTAACTTTTCCTATGGTTCGGGATACAACACTTGAAACTTATTTTGAACATCTAAATAACATGGGATTTAAAGAACGTAAAGATTACACTTATTCAAAAAGTGAATGCCGAATAAGTTTTAAAAATGGTTCAAAAATACTATTTAGGCATTTTGAACAGCCAGGTAAGCTTAAATCTTTAAACTTAGGTTTTGTCCAAATTGAAGAAATGTCGGAAGTGCCTGAAAGTACATTTTTAATGCTTTTAGGACGTTTACGGCAGAAAGTTCAGCCAACGTGGCAGAATTTCAGATATAGGCTTTTCGGACATACAAACCCGGAAGAGTGTAAAGGATACATTTATAAATATTTTGTGGAGGCGCGCAATCCGAATTATCGATTGATTATTGCTCCTACATCGCAAAATATATATTTGCCCGACGGTTTTGTAGATGAATTAAAAAGACTTTATGACGAAGATTATTATCGTGCAAATGTTTTAGGCGAATGGGTTGAAGTGAATTCAAATTTGGTTGTTAAAGATTTTGATAGTGAAAATATTTTTGAAGCATGCCACAATCCCGAATTACCTCTTCATATAACTTGTGATTTTAATGTTGATCCTATGTGTTGGATTTTTGCTCATAAATCAGATGAAAATGTATATTTTATTGATGAAATAGCTCTTGAAAATACAACAACGTCAAAGGCATGTGATGTATTTTATGAAAAATTTAAAGAACATACCGGACAGATAATTATAAACGGTGATGCATCAGGCGATAACAGAACTTGCACATCTGAATATACAAATTATGTAATAATACGTAAAAAACTTGAATCATTTGGTTTTAAAGATATTGAGTTTAATATACGGGCTTTTAACCCGCCTGTTAAGAATAGAATTCAAAGTTTTAACGCTCGTGTAAAATCTTTTTCAGGGGAAAGACACGTTTTTGTAAGTAAAAAATGCAAACAACTCTTATATAATATTTATAATTTAAAATATAGAGAAGGAACTTCACAAATTGAAGTGCCAATGCATCATCAGATAAAACGTGATAAGAAACTAAAGTTTTTGACCCATCCTTTTGATGCTGCATCTTATCTTGTCGAATATTACTGGCCTGTAACTTACTAATTAGTGTATAAACTACGTTTAATTAATGTTTTTTTAAAAAAAGTTTTATAATTTTTATAAAATTTTGAGTGCTAATAATAAAAAACAATAATTTTTCTTTACAAAACTTAACAAAAGTTTTCAAATTATATGCTTAGTTGAATCTTGGAAAACCTTGTATAGTGGATTAAGTGCGTATTGTACACTTAATGCTTAAAGCCGTAAGTTTATTGATTTTTAACTGATTTTAAGAATATTAAATTAAAGGGTTGACAAACTTAAATTAATGTTGCATAATAAAAATGTAGTTAATAAGTGTAAACAAAACACTAGAACTTACGAGGTAAAAATTATGAACAATAACTTAATAACTAATTTAAATTTCTCAACTCCAATCAGATTTACTTCTGATAATAAAAAAGCTAAAACAGTTAATGCTGTGAAACAAGAAAGTTTAATAGATAGGTATGTAAATTCAGCATATGAAGCTTCAAAAGCAAGTATTGTTGATAACTCTTTATTTTCAGCTTTTGGACAAAAGGTTAAAAAAGTCATAAATTTGATTAATCCAAAGGAAATTAATTCAAATGATGTAATAAATGAAGCAAAAAATGTTGACCGTGAAATTTCACAATATGTTCAATCAGGAGCTTATGATAAAGAAATCCAACATAAAGCAATAGATTACGTTGCTTAATAAGAAATATATATTTTTTTTTTGACCATTATAATATAACTAGCAGAACAAACAACAGGTCGTAACCGCCCCGATTTTGAGAGGCGGTTTTATTTTATTAAAAAATATTAAGAAATTTTATTCATTTTGGTTGAAAATTTTATTTTAAGTTATATACTAATTTGTAATAAGTTTTAAGCATCTTTCTTAAATTTAAATATATGTAAGGAGACATAAATTATGAAAATTAATGACACATTATTTAGAGTAACTAACCAATCAAATGTAGCATTGGGGGGGGCATGAAGCAACCATGCCGAAGTATTCAAATTTGAAACTAAAACCGCAAGTTCAAGCGGATGTTGTTTTATTTAAAGCTAAAGAAAACACTTTGACACAAGAGCAAAAAGCTTTAAACAATTTGAATGCAATGTTAAAACAAAATTTCATAACCCCTGAATTGAATGAAGTTTTGACAAAAGAAGTAAATTCAAAAAACAAAAATGTTATTAAATATTTAAACAATATTAATTTAGAAAAAGATGAAAATATAAAAGGACACAAAGCCGCTGCAGAAAGGATTGTTTCAAACCATTCTCAAATTTCAGGCGCAATAGCATCATCAACAATAGATGATGATAAAAAAATAAAACTTGATTATGATAATAAAATTAGGATGATAGTTGGCATATCGCAAATATATGAAGAAAATAAAGGTGTAAAACCAAAAGAAGCAACAGGTGAAGTTGGCTTTGGTGGAAGAAAAGATAAGGCGAAAGCAATAATTAAAGAACATTCAAATTTAGCAAAAGTTCTTTCAACAGGTAATCGTAATATATTCATTGATATATCCAGTCGTTTTGAAACGTTTATTTTTGGATGTAATATTTATGGTTTAATGACAAATGAAGAGGCTATGCTTAAAAGAATAGCTTTTTTATATGACAAACCATTGGAAACAGAAAGGGGATACTCATTCAAATCTTCGCCTGAAGGAAAAGAAAGGGTAGGAGTAATTTTTTCAACAGGAATAAATGAATTAGATTCGATACTAGGTCAAACATCTGAGGAAATAATAAAAAGAACTGCTAAACCTGCATTGTCGTCAAGTGGGGGATATTATGGACCGATTGTAGATGCTGACTTTGTAGCTGAAACTACTAATAAGCTTGGTGAAAATATTTTAAAATTTTATCAAAATGAAACAGGAGATTATGATTAATTTTCTGTGCTAAAAATGTTATATATATTAAAA
>USEW01000162.1 GCA_900553845.1 uncultured bacterium | reverse complement strand
CCAACTTTTTCTGCACCCAATGGCCATCGGCATTCTGAGAATAGCCCCAGGCTGCCAGTTGCTCGAAGTCGAAGCCTCCCTTGCGCATGAGGTCCTGTGCCTTGGCGGTGCTGGATATGGCATCCCTGTATGCTGTGGCTGCACGAACAATCTCGGGAACGGTTGTATTGTTGATGTAATCCAAGGATTAACTATTGATTTTTCAGCTAACATATCAAAAAAGGGCAGTGTGATAAAATATGCAAAAATCACTCCAATTGCAGTTGTAAATCCAATAAGACGTTGCTCTCGAACTTTGGAAAATCCTAACAAACAACCAAGTATAGTAAACAAAAAGCACATAAATGCATGAGAATGTCTTTGGATTAGTTTATTTAAATAATAATTATATTCATCATTAAAATTTTCTTGTTTTAATAATTTTAAATAATTTTTTAACTCACTATTTGATATTTCTTTTTGTTTTTTTATTGAATATAACATCATTTTATGGACATTTGTTGCTAAATTACCCTTTTTATAAATTTCATATGTTTTTGGGGTTTCAATTTCATTATATACACCCTGGGAAGATATATCATATTGTTTAACACCATATAGTGTCCATTTTTTCCCATCATCAACAGCATAGTCACTCACTGTAATTCTTGATAGATCGCTTAATTCGTTAGCATTATCACTATTTTTATAAAAATCTAAAACAACAACGTTATTAATATCATTTTTTGTATTAAAATTTGATACAATAACCACCTGTTTTAAATCGTTATTGGAATCTTTTATATTATGAACAAAATAACCATCACGAACACTATCTTTAATGTCAACAAGTCTTGATGTTGAATAAGGAATAAAATACCCCTCAACAAAAAAACATAATACTGTTAAAAATAAACTTAAAATTAAAGGTGCAACAATTATTCGTTTAAAATTTAAACCAATAGCCCGAAAAATAGTGAGTTCACTATCTTTACTTAATTTATCAAAAGTAAATAAACTTCCCAACAACAACCCCACAGGCAAAGCACGACCTAAAATTTCAGGTGTTTTAAATATTAAGATTTTTATTGCAATTATTGTTGTAATATCACCTTTCATTGCTTGTCTAATTGTGTTAAACAAAGTTTCAGGCGCAATCCACACAATCATAAATAAAAATATACAAGCAAAAACAGCTTTAAAAACAGATATAAATACATATTTATCAAAAAGACTTATTTTTAATTGTGAAAAAAAAGTTTTTTTTGTATTTTTTTCACTTTCCAAAACTTTTTGCTGCGATATTTTTTTTTCTTTTATATTAACACTCATTTATTATTACTTATCCAAATTATAACGTAAAATCTTTACCTAAATAAAATTCCTTTGCAATAGGGTCAACCGCAACATCTTCACTTTTACCTGAAATTTTTATTTTTCCGTCAAAAATAACATAAGCTCTATCTGTAATAGATAAAGTTGCTTTTGGGTTGTGGTCTGTTATTAAAACCCCCAGATTTTTTTCTCTTGATAGCTTTTGAATATTGTCTTTAATTTCTCCAATAGCAATAGGGTCGATACCTGTAAATGGTTCATCAAGAAGAATAAATTCAGGACTTGCAGCAAGCGCACGGGCAAGTTCAACCCGTCGTCTTTCACCACCAGACAAGGCTATTGACGGTTCTTTTCTCAATTTTGACACCCCAAACTCATCAAGTAAATCCTCAAGCTTTTGTTTTTTTTCTTCTTTTGTAAGTTTTTCATTTAGCTCTAAAACAAGTTTTATATTATCCTCGACAGATAATTTCCTAAATATTGATGATTCCTGAGGCAAGTATCCAATCCCGGCAAGCGCTCTATCTGACATGGTTACATTTGTTATATCTTCATCATCCAAATATACTTTACCTGAATTTGCTTTGACTAATCCAACTATCATATAAAATGTTGTTGTTTTACCAGCACCATTAGGACCTAGCAAACCAACAACCTCACCTTTATTGACTGTAAATGATATATCATTTACAACACGTCTATCACCATATATCTTCACTAAATTTTCTGCTTTTATCTGCATCCCCTTAATCCTTCAAACCAAGTCCAATCATTGTAAAAGTTTTTATCTGCATTCCCTTATACCATTACAGATTTTAATACCCCATTCCCCAATCTTAATATTACTGCAAAAAAATATTAAAAACAACTTTTTACAAGAGCCTTTATATTGTTATCTGTTATTTTATTTATTATTTTATCTTGATTTAAATTATCAAGGCCATTTATATTTTTTAATGTATTGATTATCTCACAAGTTATACGATCATTTGACGTTTCAAGCAATTCTATTAAACTATTTTTTGCTTCAAAAATTTGAAGTTCAGATATCAAATTTAAAGTATCCGTTAAAAATACAGAATTTAAATCTATTTGTTTTATCAATATTTTTTGTAAACGTATTTTAAATTCATCTTTAAAGCTTTCAAATGTTTTTTGAATATCATCAAGCTCATTTTTTGTATTTTTATTTTCATCAAAAGTATATTCATCGTTTTGGGTAATTAAATCAAATTTTAACATTGTATTTAATATTACAACCGCTTCATTTTGGCTTATACAAGATTTAGATGATAAATAATTTATAATTTGTTTTATTTTATAGTTAAAAACTTCGCATAATGGCAATATTTCACCAAATCCATCAATAATACAATTAAAACAAAATAAAGCATCTTGACTACCTTCTTTTATATCGCTATATAGGTCTATAAGGTAAGGAATTTCACAAGCAATATTTTCTTTTAAACTACTTTTCCTTAAAGCTTGATATAGATTATTAACATATTTTTTATCACCAAAAGCACTAATAAATTTAACAGCTTTTAAAACTTCAAAATCATCTTTTGACTCAAGTTTTTGACATGCCAGCTTTAAATTACTATAATCATTCATTTCCTTTAGACTCTGAGCACAATTTAACATTAATGGCTCAAAATCAGAAAATGCATTTTTATTTAAAACATCAACGGCTATAGTATCAGGAATATAATAAAAATATTTTGCACAATATAATTTTTCAATGTCACTTGAATTAGCTGATTCAAATATTTCCAAAATTGTATCAGTCAAATTTTCATCAGCATATTGAACTAGAATTGAGATTATAAAATCGTCCAGGTTGTAACTATAATATTTAAAAAACTTTAATAAATTTAAATAATTGTCCTGGTTTATATTGTATTCAATTCTTGTTTTAACATTGTTTTGAACAAAATCAAATAAAAATTCAAATTTTGAGGCGAAATATTTTATAAATTTTTCATTATTTTTGCTATTTAAAAGCTCATTGGCTGCTTTTAAAGCTAAATGTTCATTTTTACCAGTTAAGTTTTTAAATAAAATTTCATTATTATCCATGCTTTTTATTATAGAACATAATTTTATTTTTTAGTATCATAATATTATATGAAAAATGATAAAAAAATAATTGAAGAGGTAAATAAATGCTCGCGATGCACGCTTTGTTTGTCTGTATGCCCTCTTTATCATGCTGCAAAGGACGAAATAAAAAGTGCTAAAGGGTTTTTAAATAT
>USEW01000161.1 GCA_900553845.1 uncultured bacterium | reverse complement strand
TTTTCAAAAGTTTTATAATAATTATATCCCCTATGGGGGGATATAATATATTTAAAAAAGAGGCAAAACTATGTGTAAAGTATCGAACCATAAACAAAATAAAGCTGTAATTGATAGAATTTCAAGAGCTTGTGGACATTTAGCTTCAATAAAAAAAATGATTGAAGAAAACCGCGACTGTAAAGATATTCTAATACAGCTTGCAGCTTGCAAAATGGCAATAAACAATATTGGAAAAATATATTTGACCGATCATATAAATCATTGTGTTAAAAATGCTATCACTCAAGGTGATGAAACAATTGTTCTTGATTTGAATGATATAATTAATAAATTTTTAAAGTAAAGCTTGAAAAGGAGCAAATATTATGATAAAAGAAAAGATTGATAAATTAAGCACATTGCCTTACGTTATAGTTTCCGGAATATTTTTGCTTTTTGAGTTTATTTTAATGGTGTTAAAAATAAACCCTGTATTCAATCCAGTGTGGGTTACAATTTTTATTTCAGGCATTGGCATGTTTTATTATGCTATAAGAAACATAATTATAAACAGAAAAATAACAGTCGCGTTGCTCATTTCAATTGCTATTATTTCCTCAATATTTATAGGTGAATATTTTGCTGCTGGTGAAATAGCATTTATTATGGCGTTGGGTGGATTATTGGAGGATTATACAATAAAAAGAACAAATAAGGGAATAAATAGGCTATTATCGATTTTACCTAAAAAAGCTTGTTTAGTTAAAAATAACGATGAATATTACGTTGATTTAAATGAAATAAAAATAAATGATATTGTTCGTATAAAAGAGGGTGAGACTATTCCATTTGACGGAACAATAATAAAAGGCGCAACTCAGATCGATGAAAGCACAATTAATGGAGAATCTTTGCCAAAGGATAAATTTGAAGGCGATATGGTTTATGGGGGGACTTTGAATGGTTTATATGTTATCGATATTAAAGTTGAAAAATTAACTAAGGATTCTTTATTACAAAATATGATTAATCTCGTTAAGGAAGCTGAAAAAAATAAAGCACCATTAGCACGTATAATAGATAAATGGGCATCTTATCTTGTTCCTGTTGCTTTATTAATTGCTATTTTAACATATTTTATTACAAATGATATAACACGTGCTGTTACAATACTTGTTGTTTTTTGCCCCTGCGCACTTGCACTTGCAACACCAACTTCAATAGCTGCTGCTATTGGACTTGGAGCTAAAAACGGAATAATTATAAAATCAGGCATTGCTTTGGAACAAATGGGAAAAATAAACGTTGCGGCTTTTGACAAAACAAAAACTTTAACTTATGGAAGACTTGGTATTTCCGATATAATTTTAATCGATAATAATATAAATAAGGATGCTTTTTTAAAATACGTTGCCTCAGTTGAAAAACTTTCAAATCATCCAATTGGCAAAGCAATTTATAATTATGCAATTGATAAAAATATAAATATTGAAAATAATGTTGAAAATTATGAAAGTATTTTAGGAAGAGGCATAAAAGCTAAAATTAACGACAATTCTATTATTTGTGGCAATATTGAATTTATTAAAGAGAATAATATTAACTTAAGCCAGAACTTAAAAGACGATATAACAAAATATTCAAACGAAGGTAAAATTGTTATAATATGTGCTATAAATAATATTATTCAAGGTATAATTGTTCTAAGTGATATTATAAAACCAGAGGCTATACATTTAGTCAATTATTTTAAAAATAATAATATAGATGTAGCGCTTTTAACAGGTGATAATATAAAAACAGCAGATTATTTTGCTAAAATATTAAATATAAAAAATGTATATGCAAATTTATTGCCTCATAATAAAGTTGACCTTATAAAAAAATATCAGAATGAAAATAAAATAGTGCTAATGACAGGTGATGGAATAAACGATGCAGCATCTTTAAAAACAGCAAATGTTTCAATCTCCTTTGCTGACTTAGGAAGTGATATAGCCGTTGATGCTTCAAACATTATTTTATTTAATGATAATATAGAAAATATTATATATCTAAAAAAACTTTCCCATTTAACAATAAAAACGATTACTTTTAATATTACTATCTCAATGATAATAAATTTTATAGCAATAATATTATCGGTATATGGAATATTAACACCAGTTACAGGAGCATTATGGCACAATGCAAGTTCATTATTTGTAGTTTTAAATGCTTCAATGTTGTATAATAAAAAATTAAATTCAAAATAACAAAATATTAGGAATAATGAACTTTTTGTAACAAAATTCGTTTTAAAATACAGATATGTTATAATATAAAATTAATATATGGTAGTCCGTTATATAAAACCTAAAACAAAAAAAATGAAGGAAAAGGAGATAATTGGACTTCAAGGCAATGATAAAACAAAAAACACCCCACGTTGGTGGATGAAGATAAAAAATAAAACACACGGTAGTCCGTTATATAAAAAGGAAAGGAATGAAAATAAAGGAATTGAAAGAAAATATTGAAGATATAACAAGTAAAGAAGATAAAGCAAAAAAAGCGGAAGAAAGTGTACAAAGACTGCCGTTGACAGCGAAAGAAGAAATATTATTTGGAACGGGATTAAGTTGGGAACATTATCCACCGGTTGCTTTACGTCGATTAGAGGAAAATACCAAAGAACAAGAATTTCTTAGTACGATATTCAATCCGATTGTTGAATATGCGATGAAAGAGAAACTGATTGAACGAAAAATAAATTCAGCGGTAAGTCCTGATATTTATGAGTATGTGGTACATCTGATTCCAGATGACTGGAAAAAATTGAATGTTGAAGATTATGAAGAAATCGGACCAGATGGAAGATTTGAAAGAGGAGAGAAATTATTTAATTATCTGAAAAATCAGAATCCAATTTCGGTTAAACAGGATCAGAAACAGATTACACTGTTTGACAGTGGTATATTTGCAAATCCATTTGATTTTTCGGCTGCACGTCAGAACAGGAAGAGCAAGCCCCAGATTGAAGCACAAAGTATTATTTATATGAAACGCATTTTACGAAAAAATACAGAATTATTTTTGGAACTTCGTGAGACTCTTTGTAGATATTATGATATTGTGAAAATATTAGAATTTCGTGAAAAAGATCAAAAGTACAAATATCAGGTGGATAAGTTTATTCGTTATTACCAGTATGGTGTTGTATATCCAGAAGGCGATGCGGTATGGCGTTATATGATTAACAATAAAGGAAACACGAGAACTTTGTGCAAATTTGATGCAGTTACAAGAAGGGACTATAGTTCAATAGAGAAAAAACTTGCACAGAAGAACTGGGAAATTTTGATAGCATTTAAGGATTTTACAGGTTTAAATTTTGATGAATTAGACAGTATTGTAAAAGAAAAGCAAGAAAGTGGAGACCGTAATGAACTTAATACACTTTTGGAACAAAAAGGAGAAGAACTTAGAAACCTGGAGAGAAGGTTGAAAAGGGACTTTATTGATCCAGCAGGGGAGGATCGTACACCAGAAGAAGCAATTAGATCTTGTCTGAGAAAAATAAATGGAAATGATGACGAAGAATTTTATGTTAAGACGCTGGTGAATATGTATGAG
>USEW01000160.1 GCA_900553845.1 uncultured bacterium | reverse complement strand
TACAAGAAAGTGTTATAATTAATGATTTAAATATAAATTTATCTGATACTGCAGGTTTGCGCGATATTAATTTAGCTGATGAAGTCGAAAAAATAGGTATTAACCTATCAAATGATGAAATTCAAAATGCTGATTTAGTTTTATTTGTCTTGGATTTGACTTCTGATATTTTAGAAGATGATTTAACAACTTATCAAAAGATAAAAGATAAGCCGCATGTTATTGTATTTTCAAAAATGGATTTAGTTGATAAGAAAAATCTTGATAATATTATTAAAATAAAATTATCAAAGTTAAAAAATGAAAAAGAAAATAGCTATATTGCAATATCAACAAAAAATGATATAAATATTGATAAACTTAAAAGTATGATATTTGATATGGTTACGGATTCAATAAACTCTTTTAATGAAATAGAGTATGTGACAAATATCCGGCAACAAAACTGTTTTTATGAAGCGTTAAAATCTTGTGAATTAGCATTAGATGGAGTTAAAAATCAAGAATTGCAAGATTTGATTTCAATTGATATAAAAGGTGCATTGCTTAAATTAGAAGAAATAACAGGTGAAAGTATAAATGAGGATGTCTTGAATAATATATTTGAGAAATTTTGCATTGGAAAATAATTAGAATTTGTTATTGAAAATTATCTTAAATTTTGCTAAAATATAAAATTAGTAGGAGAAAATATGGAATCTGAGACGAGTATTATATTTAACGTTGTAGTTGTTATTTGTTTATTACTGGCTAACGGTTTTTTTGTAGCATCAGAATTTGCATTAGTAAGCGCCCGTAAAACTAAAATATTACAGCTAAAAGATGAAGGAAACCAAGATGCTTCAATAGTTTGTGATGCATTAAACGATTTGGACAGATATATTGCTGCAACGCAACTTGGGATTACAATTGCAAGTATTGGTTTAGGTTGGGTCGGTGAAGCAACAATAGCGCGTATAATAGAACCATTGTTTGTATTTTTGCCGGGTATTTCAAAATCTCTTGCAACACATTCTATATCTGTTGCAATTGCCTTTTCAATTATTACAATTTTGCATGTTGTAATTGGTGAGCTTATGCCAAAAGCAATTGCGCTTCAATTTCCTGTAAAAATAGCATTATTTGTTGCAAAACCAATGGCTGTAATCACAAAGATATTTAATCCAATGATTTTTATATTAAACGGGCTTGGTTTTTCGTTATTAAAATTATTGCATATTCCTCATTCCAATTCTTCTCAGTTTGTTCATTCAACTGAAGAGTTAAATATGCTAATTGATGCAAGTTATCAAGAAGGTGTGTTAAACGAGACTGAAAAAGACTTACTTCAAAATGTCTTTAAGTTTTCAGATTTGACAGCTAAACAAGTTATGGTACCACGAACTGATATGGTTTGTATTCCTGTTGATGCAAGTGATGAAGAATTTAAACGTATTAGTCTTGAAAATCAATATACACGTTATCCTGTTTATAAAGATGACTTAGACCATATTTTGGGGATTGTTCATATTAAAGATTTTTATAGTTTCTTAGCCAATAATCAATATGTTGATATTTCAAAAATTATAAGACCGGCAATGTTGGTTCCTGAAACTGTTACTATTGATAATTTGGTGCTTGAATTTAGAAAAAATCATGCACAAATTGCTATTATTGTTGATGAATTTGGCGGAACATCTGGACTTGTCACTTTGGAAGATGTTATAGAAGAAATTGTTGGTGAAGTTCAAGATGAATTTGATGATGAAGAAGAAAACAATATTGAAAAAATAAATGATAATGAGTACGTTGCAAATGCAATGATGAGAATTGATGAGCTATATAAATATTTTGACTTAAATCTTGAAGAAGATGTTGAAGATGTCGAAACAATTGGCGGACTTGTTGTTAAAGAACTTGGACGTATCGCTGAAATAGGTGATAAAGCTGAATATAAAGATTTATGTTTTGAAGTTTTGGAAATTGATTGTGCTCGTATACTAAAATTAAAAATTCAGAAAAAACAAGTTAGTGAAGATGAATCTTTAAATTCACTTGATGAACAACATTTAAACCAGCAACAATAAATATTTAGAAAAAAAACCTCATTTAAAAAATAAATGAGGTAGAAACAGTAGCATAAGCAATCAGAAGAGTCGAGGATTTATTGTAACTTAATAATAAACTTTTTTTTCTAAAGTAACATTGAACTTTATATTTATATATATATGTTGTTTAATTATAAAATATTAGACTTTTTATGTAGTAGAAATTGGTAATTATTTGTAATAAATAAGTTTTGTGTTAACATAAAAATGAATAATATTTATTTTTGAACGAAGGAGAGTTGTAAAAAATGGTACAAGTAAAAATTTTAGCGAATTTAAAAAATGATTTTTTAAATGAATCAAAAAGAGCAGTTGAAGATGTAAAATTACGCGTTCAAAAACCCGGACAATTTTTAAATTGGATAGGGTTTTTACCTAAAAATCAAATTGAAAATATTGATAATCTTTATAATCTAGCTCAAGAAGCAAAAAAAGATGGTTCAAATGAACTTGCTATTTTGGGAATTGGCGGTTCAAGACATACAACCGAAGCTTTAATGAATATGATTGGGATGGAAGATAAAGTGCATTTCTATTCATCAGTTGACCCAATTAGTTTTAATAAATTTGCTAAAAAACTTGAGGGAAAGGAAGATAAAGTTAAATTTATAGTCGTTTCTAAATCAGGCGGAACATTAGAAACTACTGTTGCATATCAAAATGCCAAAGAACTTGTTAAAACTAAAACTCCAAATCGTAAGCTTGAAGAAGCTTTTGTTGCAATGACTGATAAAAATTCTGAAAAAAGCAATTTAAGAAAACTTGTTGAAAATGGTGAAATAAAGTTATCAGGTTTTGTTCATGATGATGTCGGCGGTCGTTTTTCAATTTTTGATGATGCTACTATTTTTACCCTTGCTTTTGTAGGGGTTAAAAAAGAAGATACAATTAAGATGTTGGAAGCTTCTTTAAAAGCTCAAAACGAATTTTTAAATGATGATGTAAACAAAAATGATGCTTTAAAATTGGCTGTCTTTAATGTTAATGCCCGTCAAGATGGGAAAATTAAACATTTTGTTGAATATTTTGGTGATGAATTTTGTGGCACTACATTATGGGAAAAGCAGTTAAAAAATGAATCTTTAAAAGCTAATATTTCAACAGATACAAATATTGGACCTGGGTATTTGCATTATAATGCTGAATCAGACTTGGATAAAAACAATAAAGATTCTTTCTTTACATTTGTTTCGGTAAAACAAAATGATAAATATGCAAATGCAGTTTTAAAAGGTGTTGTTAGTGCATATTCCAATCAACATCCTGTTTCAACTATTGAGTTAAGCGATTTATCATTATCTTCTATTGCAAGATTTATTGAGCTTAAACATTTTGAAACTTTGTATACAGGTAATATCTTAAGACAGTTAAAAAATGATATAACCCCAATTGATGTTGCTTTGAATGAAGTTTTGCAGCCAAATGTGGAAATATACAAAAAAGAAGTTAAAAAAGCTTTAGCGCAATAAGTTTTTAAGATTTATATAATTATAAAGGGCGGGATTTAAATTTTAATT
>USEW01000159.1 GCA_900553845.1 uncultured bacterium | reverse complement strand
TTGGCATTTAATTCTTCAATTTCTTTTTTTGCATTTTGTATTTGTGTTTCTAGATCATTTACCATATACTTTGATGAACGTGCATCACTTTCAGATAGCTTTCCTGATAGAAGCTGGTTTGTTATAATATTTGCAAGATTTTGCCAAGAAAAAATAAGAGTTGCTTTAGCATTTATTTTTTCTTGTAAATCCTGGATTATATATGTTGAATTTTTTGTAACTTCTAAACTATTTGTTGTGTTTTGTTCTACTTTTTGGGGGGTAACCTTTTTCACACTATGTTGTGTTGGCACTGAGATTGCCTGTAATTGTTCTACCATAAATACTTATCCTTATTAATTTATTACTTATAAATAAAAACAATTTTGTTATGAGAAATTGCTTAATTTACAAAAAAATTTACAAATGTTAATAAAAAAGTTAAAAATAATAAAAAATAAAAACTATGATTTGTGATATAATAAAAAAATGTCAAAGAATCAAGATTGGACTTGATATAAAGGATAAAGAATATGCGTGTAAAAAATAAGAAAGCTATTAAGTGGATAAGCGGCGGACATTTTTTGATTGATATGTATTCTGGGTTTTTAAATCCCATATTACCTTTTATTGCAGCACATTTAGGGATTTCGCTTGCTATTGCCTCGTGTATTATATCAATATCGCAGATTACATCATCAATAACCCAGCCGCTTTTTGGATTTTTTGCAGACAGGTTTAAAAAACGTTTTTTCCTATTCTGGGGAATGATTTTAGCAGGCATATTTTTGTCAGCAACAACAATTGCTCCAAATGTATACGTCCTTGCATTGTGTATTATATTTGGCAGTATGGGGGTGAGCTTTTTTCATCCACAGGCAAGCGGTATGACAAATTATTTTTGCATTGATGCAAATGTGACAAAAAAAATGAGTATTTATTTAACCTGTGGAACTTTTGGGTTTGCAATAGGTCCTATTATTTCAAGCTTTATTGTTGACTTTATTTCTTTTAAAGCACTTCCTTTTATGTCTATTTTGGGTATTTTGTATGCTTTAAGTTTGTTTATTTTTGTTCCTAAAATTAAAAATAAACAAACAAATGAAACATTGCCAAAATTTTATAATGTGTTATTTGAAATATTTTCCTGCAAGACAACAAAGCTTTTAGTAATACTTTCAATAATAAAAGCACTTATTCAGGTCACTTTCCTTGTTCTAATGCCGTTTTTATGGAAAAGTCTTAATTACCCACCTTCAAAAATAGGCATTATCGTATTCTTATTTTTAACCATAGGTTCAATTGGGACAATGTTATCAAGCAATGTTGAAAAATTTATAGGCACTAAAAAAACAATGATTTTGTCTTTAACTATGCCGTTGCCGTTTACTTTATTATTTGTTTTAACTTATATAAAATTTCCAGTTCTTTCTATTATTTCATTTTTAATTTTAGGATTTTTTATAATGTTATCAACTCCAATAAATATGACGCTTGCACAAAAAGCTATGCCAAAATACAAAAGTACTATCGCAGGTCTTGTAGGCGGATTTAGTTTTGGAGTTATCGGTTTATTTTTGCCACTTATAGGCTATCTATCTGAAATTTTAACAATCCCATACATGTTAATGATTTTAAGCATAATTCCTGCCGGTTTAAGTTTTATTGTTAACCTTCTTCCAAACGATCTTTTACATGACGGGCTACCGCACCGTGATTAATGCAAACATTCACCAACGTGGAATGATTTATATTTAACTTTTGTTTTTTTCCCGCCTGAGGCAAGCCGTCTTCACTTTAGTGAAGCCGTATAGCCACTGCGGTCATTAACTACTTCGCTTTATACTCGGAAGCTGGGTTGATTCCTCGTCTAAAGCTCAGTACGGCTTACGCTTTTTCAAGTCCAATTATTATTTTTTTACTTTTTTTAAGTTTAGGTTAACATGACGGGCTAACTACACCAACTAATGCTTAAAATGCCTTAAGCCGGTTGTAACCATGGCAATATTATATTTATCAGCTGTTTCAATAACATCTTTATCCTTTATGCTTCCACCAGGTTGAATAATGGCTTTAATACGTCCCTGTGCAGCATATTGGATATTATCAATAGCCGGGAAAAACCCATCGGATGCTAAAACAGCATCTTTTGAACCATCACAAGCTTTATTTAAAGCAATTTCACAACTTTCAACACGGCTTGTATTTCCACCTGCTATGCCAAGAGTCTTAAAATCTTTGGCTATAACTATTGCATTTGACTTAACATGTTTTGCTATTTTCCAGGCAAAAATTAAATCCTCAATAACATCCGAATCAGGTTTTGTTTTTGTGACGACTTTAAAGGTATCTTTATCAAGCTCTTTTGTATCAACATTTTGTACCAATGTGCCAAATGGTGTAATTTTTATTTCTTTTGATATTATCCGTTTATAAACTTCGAATTTGGTATTTAATTTTATAAGTCTTAAGTTTTTCTTTGTTTGCAAAATTTCAAGCGCGTCATCATCAAATTTTGGAGCAACAATAACTTCCAAAAAAAGTTCCTTTAAGTGTTTTGCAACATTAATGTCAACATCTTTAGTAAAAGCAACGATACCGCCAAAAGCACTTATCGGATCACAATCAAGCGCTTTTTGATAAGCATCCAAAGAACTTGCACCAAGTGCTACACCACAGGGAATGTTATGTTTAACAATGGTGCAACAGTGAACATCATAAAACTCACTTGCTATATTTAATGCATAAGTCATGTCAAGATAATTGTTGTATGATAGTTCTTTACCGTTTAATACATCATAATCTACAATTTCGTTTTCAAAGCCGGGTAGTTCATATAAATCGGCTTTTTGGTGAGGGTTTTCCCCATAACGTAATTCTTTGATTTTTTTTATATTTAAATTTAGGTATTTATCATCATCAAATACGTTAGCTAGTTTAGTATTTATAATTGAATCATATTTACCTGTATTATAAAAAGCCTTAATAGCAAGTTTTTCGTTTAATTGATATGAATTTTGTCCGTTATTAGTTTGCAAATCCTCCAACACTTCGCTATAATCCTTTATGTCGCAAACACAAGTTACGTTTTTAAAATTTTTAGCAGCAGCACGGATAATTGCAACACCCCCAATATCAATATTTTTAACAAGTTCATCAATATCATCGGTTTGTTTTGATATTTCTTCAAACGGATAAAGATTAACAACAGCCATTTGGAAAGGTTCTATATTAAGCTCGTTAAGTTGAGTTAAATCCTCAATTTGCTTAGGATCAGCAAGCAAACTTGCATGGATTTTAGGATGAAGTGTTTTGACTTTGCCATTTAATATTTCTTTAAATTCTGTTATATCCTCAACTTTTATACATTCAATATTGTTTTCGCATAAGTATTTTGCAGTTGAAGTTGTTGATACTATTTTAAAATCATATTTTGTTGTCAAAGTTTTTACAAATTCAACAAGTCCGTCTTTATTGTATACACTTATTAACGCGTAATTTGTCATTTAGTTATGTCTCCATTTATTATCTTTTATTATATTGTTTTTTATTATAAAGTAAATAGCCAATATGCTTATAAATATTAATATAAAGCTTACCAAAATAGCTATAGGAACGTTAAAAACGTATAAAACCGAGTCAATACGTAATTTTTCAATAAATATACGGCCAAATGAATACAAAATTAAATATAAAAAGAATGT
>USEW01000158.1 GCA_900553845.1 uncultured bacterium | reverse complement strand
ACCTAAAAAACTAGAACAATCTTTTCATGAACTAATCCAAAAGGTTGAAGAACAACTTCCTGCCGAACAATGTCGCACGAATGCAGTAAACGCTGAGTTGATGAAAAAGATTGTACAGTCAATTAAGGGTAATAACTATATCGTCGATTTAGCTGCTGGTTTAGGTGGTTTGGTTTGGCAACTTGATCATATTGATTGCATTCAAGATATTAATAGCGATATTTTAGAAGTAGCTGAATTTATAGCTCACCAAAACGAAAATTATAATGTTTCCGTACGGCTGTTGGATAGTATCAAAGAGCCTTTTCCCAATGAGGGAAAGGGTGTATTTTTGTTTGATCCGCCTATGGGATTACAGAGAGAAAAACCTCAGGAATGGGAACAATTTGAAAAAAGTTCTAGAGTTGGAATGGCGGAAGCCGGATCTGCGATTGCCGGATACAATCTTTTGTCAATATGGGATATTATTGGGAAAAACTATAAGAATACTTCTTCATATATAGAAATTCTATTTATTATTAACTTTTTACTCCGCGCTGCTGATGATGCATATTTTATTTGTTTGGTTCCAGAAACTCTTCTAACTAAAAATGAAAATGAGTATAATAGCTTAAGAGCATATTTAATTAAAAATAGCTTGATTGCAGTTATCAAACCACCTGCATCTCCAGGAATTAATACAGTTGTATTATTTGGGCAAAAGAAAAAAGAAGAAAATAAGCCGGTAAAACTTATTGTTACTAAAAAATATGATAGCAAGGAAGTTATTGATTATATTTTTGAAGATAAAGAGATTAAGAGCGAAGATATTAAATCAGATGTTCTTAATCCAACAGAAATCACAGAGCCGTATTTAATAAAAATGCCGGTTATTGCTGAAAGTAAGAGTTATGAATATATTCCTTCAGAAAAGATAATAGATTTAATTAAAGAAAAAGAAGATAAAAATAAAGATATAAGAGAAGTTATTTTATCTAAAGCAATTTTGCAATTTAAACCAGATAAACAGGTTAATGTTGAAGTACAACCAGACATAAAAGTTTGGTGGGACGATATCAAAGAGCCACAAAATCCTTATGAAAAGTTTTTAGATCAAGGTTTTACTGATTTTCAGCGATGTGTTTATTTGTTTTCCTCTTTAGGGTGTTTTAAAAAAGAAGAAAAAGAACAAGAGTTTGATGTATCTTTATTGAATACATTTATTAGCATATCTTGTTTTTGTGCTTTATTAGCATACGGTATTGTTAGAAAAGAAGAAGATAAATATATAATTGATACGCGGAAACCTGAACAACAAAATTTAGGGCTAAAAGAAGAAAATCTAATACAGGCTTATGATGAATACCTTAAACCTGACAAACAAAAAGGAGAGGCTTTTGTTTTGCTGTCTTATACCGATGAGTTTGTGAAAAAGGTTTATTTTGATATATGTCGATATTATATTTTAGGTAAAAATCAAAGCTCCACAGAGGTTTATTCTTCCAAAAGAGCAGATGTTTTGAGGTCTTTGAAAATATTAGAAAAATTAGGTTTAGTCAGAACACAAGTGGCAGCAGATAAATTTATTTATAATCATTATATGCCTTGTTATTATTTTGAGGGGAAATGGATATATGACTGATAATCAATTAACTAAAATAGAAATTGATAATTATAAGGCATTTAATGGCTTTGTTATGAGATTGTGTCCCCAGGAAGGATTGAATCTGAATTTGTTAATTGGTCGAAATGGTTCCGGGAAAAGTTCTTTTTTAGATGCTTTAGCTGAAATTGGTTGTAACAATTTAACTTCTGCCCCTGATAAATCTGTTGATAATACAAGATTTAAATATACCCTAACACTTAACAAAAAAGACAAGGTAAATCAAACAGAGAGAAATGAAACTGGTTTATGGGATAAGGTTGTGCGTTTTTATACCGGTTATACTGAGCGATCCTTTGAAGAAGAAAATCAAAATATAATTTCTGGAAATTCAGAAACTTTCAGAAAGGCTCTTTGGGCTTATTTGGCTGGTGGTTTCAATACTCACGATGATAATTGGCATAAACTTATTAACTTGATTTTTAATAACAGTTTTACAAAAGAGCCAATAAACACACTTAAAATCAAAGCGTTATGGATAGATACTATTAATATTATTACTAAAGAATCGCTTGATGATGGCGAAACAGAGACAGATGATTTTATAAAAAATAATTTTGAAAATGAACCTGATGTTTGTTTACCCATGGCTTCAGAAGAGGGCAAAGATGTCAGAAGAAGTTTTTGGACAATGAGGGCTAATGGCATATTAGCTAAAGGTGTAAGAGATAATCCATATGTCTTTTTTGAACAATTTTGCAATGCTTTTAAGCAAAACAAAATAGATAAATGTGGTTTTTTATACGAATTAAATGGAAAAAATGAAACTTTTGAAGAGCAGTTTTTAAGTGATGGTGAAAACGGCTTTATGTCAAGATATGCTTTACTTTATCTTATTTCAAAAACAACAAA
Source organism: uncultured bacterium (assembly GCA_900553845.1). Lineage (GTDB taxonomy): Bacteria > Cyanobacteriota > Vampirovibrionia > Gastranaerophilales > Gastranaerophilaceae > UMGS1477. The sequence goes on along the minus strand of USEW01000158.1, from coordinate 1,289 downwards.
TGAAAAGTTTCTTATATTATTAGATGAGCCAGAAACACATTTTAATGAGCATTGGAAACGATATTTTTTAAAGCTTTTGTGCGATGTATTAGCTCAAAAAAATGCAGATGTATTTGTTGCAACTCATTCAGCAATGCTGGTGTCTGATGTAAAGAAACATGAATTACATCGTTTTGAATTAAATGATAATGAGATTGTAAGCAATGATTGCTTATTAAATTCTTATGGTGCCAATATCATTGATATAGGTCAAATCTTGTTCAAAATGGAAGGAAATATTGGAGAACGAGCTAAGGATGAAATTGAAAAGTTATTAAATTCTAATTATAAAAAAGATATAGAAAAGATAGAGAGCCTTCTTTCTGAAGTAGGCCCTGGCGAATATCGTTGGCGTTTGCGTGCAAAACTTCAAGAATTAATGTCGCAGAAAAAAATTACAGTCCCTGTATGTCCGTTGGTAAGAAAGAGACGAAAGCATGCTTAAAGAAATTACGCGGGAAGAAGCATTACGTATTGTAAAAAAACGTTTAGACAAAAGATTTTCTGATAAAATTAAATCAATTAAAATAGCAAGAGATAAAATAAAACTTGATTATAATAATTTTTTAGATTTTCAGAAACATGAAAATTATTCTAAAGATGAAGCAGAGGCTTTGAATAAATTACATTTAGATGATACTTATAATAATGTCGATTTTACAGATAATGAAAAAGCACAATTAAAAATAGTTTTGAATCTTAAGCAATGTTTTCGTAAATATTATTTCGGATCAGCTCCTCAAAGATGTTGTTTTTGTGGTCAATTGTTAGAAAAAATAGAAAAATCTAATGGTGAAAATTATAACATATCAACGATTGAACATTTGTTTCCTAAAAGTAAATTTCCACAGTACGCTCTATGTATCAACAATTGGGTTCCATGCTGTTCAGAATGTAATAGTTCTGTAAAAGGCGATAGTTTTTTTGAGAGCAATCCAAGACAAGAATTTTATGACGCTTTAGTTCAACTTGGGATTAGCGAGAGTTTTGGAAAAGAACCTTTACAGATATGGAAAAACATTTCTTTTGATTTTTCCAAGATAAATGGGGAAATTTTGATTAAAGGTAAGCCTGAGGGGAAAAATAATAAAAAAGCATTTCAGTTGTTAGGGTTTTATGGCTTAAATAATCGTTATAAAGCTATTCAGAGAAGCTTTTATAACAATCTTTTTAATTTATTAAAATGTCATAATATCAGTAGTCCTGAGGCTATGGAAAGTTTTCTTGAAAGTTGTCAAAATGCCAATATG